>CAISDL010000135.1 GCA_903884065.1 uncultured Actinomycetes bacterium
ACGAACCCGGCGAGTGCGCCGGGAAGCAGGTAGAGCACACTGGCCTGCAACACCGTCGCGCCGAAGCCGTAGCCGCTGGCCGTCGGCGTCTGGACGAACCCGGTCAGACCCAGAAATCCGAAGTACAGCCCCATACCCACCGCAACCGTCGCGGCGTTGGTCATCAGCATCGAGCGCCGGGCCAGCATCGTTGTGGACACCAGCGGTTGGTCGGAGCGCCGCTCCCACCACCACCACAGCGCCAGTGCCACCGCACCGCTGAGTCCCACGATGACCGTCCTGGGTGAACTCCAGCCCCACGTGTTGCCCTGGGTGACGGCCAGCAGCAGCGGCGACAGTCCGGCGGCCAGCCCCATGGCTCCGGTCCAGTCCACCGAACCTTCCGCCGATCGGGGACGGCGCGGAACCACCCGCAGCACCGCCGCGATCACCAGCACCACGAAGGCGGCGGTGAACCAGAACACCCGGTGATAGCCCGCGTCGCCGTGCATCAGGAGCCCGGTGACGACAAGGCCCATTCCGCCGCCGAAGCCGAGCACGCCCGACAGCACCGCCATCGCCCCCATCAGCTGTTCCGGCGGCAACTCCTCGCGCAGGATCGACAATCCGATCGGATACAGCGAGAACGACGCTCCCTGCAGCACCCGGGCGACGATCAGCAACGGCAGCGACGAGGTGGTCGCTCCCAGCAGCGAGCCGGCCAGCACCACCACCAGAACCCAGAGCAACACCGTCTTCTTGACATTCAGATCGGCCAGCCGGCCGATCAGGGGAGTCGTGGAGGCTGCCGCGAGCAGGTTGGCGGTCACCGCCCAACTGACGGCGACGGGGGAGGCGTGCAATTGACTCGCCATCACCCCGAGGACCGGCACCACCCCGGTCTGCAGAACGGCCACTGTCAGCGCCACCATGCTCATGGTGGCGATCAGAGGCCCCGGTCGGGTGTCCGCACGCGCCGCGGAGGCCTCGATACCCGACACGCCCGTCCCTTCGTTCCTCAACCCCGCGTTGATTATGTCGGCTAATCATCTGTGCGAGGATTCCGGGGTGTTCAGGGCTGCCACTCATTTCTTCTCCCGCGGCTCCGCGAGTGACTCCTCGAGTGGTTCCTCGAGTGAGGAAGGGGTTTTCCACCCGACGGAATCCGCCCTGAGCCGCTGGGGAACCGATTCGCTCAACGGACCTGCCGTCGTCGGCCTCGCCGCCCGCTGCCTCGAACTCGAGTACGGGATGGACGGATTCCTGCCTGCCCGACTGACGGCCGATCTGTTCAAGGCCGCGCGCCGTGTTCCGACCGAGGTGCGCACCCGACTCGTCCGGGACGGCCGCCGAATCCGCAACTCCGACTGCGATGTATTGCAGGCCGGGGTCCTGGTGGCGCGGGCGACGATGGTCGCCTACCGGCAGTCGGAACCGCCGCCGGGTGAGGAGTGGGTCTCGCAGGACTCGTTCACCCCACCTGGCGGGGTGGCCGGGGTGGCGTACCTCATCGGCAGCGACGATTCCGGCTGGAGCCAGGCCGGGACGGAGCATCAGAACACCGCCCGCAAGCGCGTCTACCACCGCACCATCGACGTCGTCGAGGGCGAGCAGGCAAGTCCCTTCGTGCGTGCCGTCGTCGCCGCCGAGGCGACCAGCCTGGTCACCAACCTGGGCACCAGAGGAATCGGTTATATCAACGGCGACCTCACCGTCGGGCTGTCACGGCTTCCGCTGGGGGATTACGTTGGCGTACAGGCAGACTCACACTGGTGTGCGGATGGCGTCGCGGTGGGCACCGCCACCCTGTTCGACGCGGACGGCCCCTTCGGGACGGCGATGGTGACCGCCATCGCGAACCCCGCCGCCCAGATCGACTTCGGCGCTCCCGATCCCCGGCCGGGGTTTCAGGTCTGAGGGACAATCCAGGGATGGGACGCAATCGGGACGCGGTGCTGATCAGCGCCGAGCGACTGATGAACGCGGAGTCGCAGGCACCGGCCATCCTGGATGTGCGCTGGCGCCTGGACCAGCCCGACGGGCGAGTGCCCTATCTCGCCGGTCACATCCCAGGGGCGGTCTATGTGTCGCTGGAGGACGAACTCAGCGACCACACCCGTCCGGGTCTGGGCCGTCATCCGCTGCCCACCGGTGCTGCCCTGGAGTCCGCAGCGCGACGGTGGGGTCTGCGGCGACATCAGCCGGTCGTCGTCTACGACGACTGGAACCGGGCCGGATCGGCGCGGGCCTGGTGGGTGCTCACCGCCGCCGGGTTCGACGACGTCCGCATCCTCGACGGCGGGTTGGCGGCGTGGACGGCGGCCGGCGGCGAGTTGCAATCAGGCCCGGTCAGTCCGCCGGCCGGTGACGTCACCGTTGTCTACGAGGATCTCTATGCCGGTGGGCGGCCGGTGCGCTCGGCCGACGAGATCGCGGGCGGCGCTGTCACGATGGTGCTCGACGCCCGGGCGCCGGAACGCTTCCGGGGTGAGGTGGAACCCGTTGATCCGGTCGCCGGCCACATTCCCGGCGCCCGCAATCTGCCGAGCATGGCCGTGCTCGGCCCGGACGGACGGTTTCTGCCCGACGACCGCCTCGCGGCGCTGGCCGACGAGAGCGGTGTCGGCCCATCGGTGGGGGTGTACTGCGGATCCGGCGTCACAGCGTCGGTGGTGCTGGCGGCACTGAACGCCATCGGCCTCGACGGGGCGCTGTTTCCCGGGTCGTGGTCACAGTGGAGCGGCGAGGATCGGCCGGTCGAGCGGGGAGACTGGTCGGCCGGCTAATCCCGGACCCACACCGAGATGTACCCCAGTGGGATGCCGGTGCCGGCGGCGATACGTTCGCGGGCGACGAGTTCCACCGCCGCGCGGGTGGGCGCCTCGGTGACGTCGTCGATCTCCGGAATGCGGATCACCCAGTGCGCGCCGACCTGGCTGATCGAGATCTCGAAACACTGGCCGGCGATGGGGCGAATCACCCGGTGGGGCAGTAGCCCGCGGTGCGGGCGAGCGGTGAGGGTGCGGGTCCGGTGGGGGGTGCGCATAGGGCTCTTTCGGGGCGATTCGGGCTGATCGAAACTACCGCGGCCCCGCCACGGCAACAAAATCTCCGCGGTGTGGACCGCTATGCTGAGTTTGCTGGGGGATTTGACAGAAAGAGGCGATGACGTGACACCTGGTGGTTTCGTGGGGCGTGTCGGCGGTTTGGCGGCCGCACTGGGTGCGGGTGTCGTCGTGGGACTCGCGGCGGCTTCGCCGGCGGCGGCCGATGACACCGGCGCGGCGGATACGGGTCCCCGCTCCGCGGCGTCTGCGCACCCGGCTGGTCGCGCCGCACCCGACGCCGCCCGCGTCTCGCGAAGGGGAACCGCGGCGCCGTCCGCGTCCACCGGGTCCGATCCCGCCAGACAGGCCGCGGTCGTCTCAGCGTCCCAGGTTGTCCGCACCGCCGTGTCGGCGGCGGTCCCTGTCCCGAGAGTCCCTGTCCCGAGAGTCCCTGTCCCGGAAGCCGTTGCTCCCGAAAGCGACTCGGCTCCCGCGGCCGCTGAGCCGGTCCTCGCCGCCGCCGCCGCCCAGGTTGCCCAGCAACAGGTGCGCCAATCCACGGTCGTGGGCCGTCCCGCGGCGGCAAGCCCGGTCGCCTCTGCACCCGCGCCCGCGGCGGCCGCCACGAGCCTTCAGTCGCTGTTCGGCGACCCCCGCGGCAGGCGCATCACCGTCTTCAAGGGAGTGCACTTCGTCATCCCGCAGAGTCCCGCGTTCTTCGTCAAGAAGGTCTCCGGAACCGGCACGTTCACCACCGATTCGACATATGACCTCAAGGACGTCGACCAGTACGACTGGAACAAGTTCACCGGCATCGCCTTCTCACCGATTCAGCACGACCGGAACTCGGTCATGGTCGGCTGGCGGTACAACCTGACGAGCCAGGAATACGAGATCGCCCCGTTCTACAACGTGAACAAGGAACGGATCCTGCCGAACGAGCAGACCGAGGTCATCTCGGTTCCCGCCGGCGAGACGTTCCAGTACAACGTCGACTACACCGGCGTGACGATCAACTACGCCGACAAAACGGTGTTCAAGCCCTACCCGCCCGGGCTGACGCCGAATGTCTGGACCTCCACCCGGGTCAGCGGCTGGTTCGGCGGCAACGAGGTGGCACCGCGAACCCTCACCTACTACCTCAAACTGAAGTGACACCGGAACGCTCGGTGGCCAGAAGGCTGTACGTCTGGCTTGTCGTCGCGGCGCTGGCCGCCGTGGCGGTGTTGATCTTCGTCATGCGCTCCATGCTGGACCGCCAAGCACCGCAGGCGAATTCGTCGTCGGCGGAGGATCTGGCCGTCACGATCGATCAGCAGTCGTTCGTGATGAAGGACGGAGTGGCCGAGCAGGACGCCGCCTCAGGATCGGCGGGCAAGAACACTCTTCGCGTCGTCGGCGAACCGGTCACCGGTGATCTCAACGGCGACGGAAAACCCGATACCGCTCTGCTCCTTCAGAACGCTCCCGGGGGAAGCGGCATGTTCTATTACGCGGTGGTCGCCGTCAACGACGGCGACGGCTACCACGCCAGCAACGTGCTGCCGCTCGGTGACCGCATCCTCCCGAAGACCATGGACTTCACCGACGGCCGGTTCGTCTACCGATTCCTGGAGCGCAAGCCGGGTGAGCCGATGGCGGCCGAGCCGACGGTCGAAAAGAAGGTCGTCGTCCAATTCGATCCGGCGACGGATCGGATCTCAGCGGTCAGTTGATCTGCGCGGCGAAGAACTGGGCACTGGCCGCTGAGGCGTTGACCGCGAAACTGGTCGTCCCGACCACGTCGGCCGGCAGTGAGAATCGGCCGGCCGGCCAGGTGTGGCCGCCGCCGTTGATCCGGACCAGTGTCACCTCGGTGCCGTCGGCGCAGCCCGCTGCGGTCATCTCCTGCACCTCGCCGGTCGACGCCGGGTCGCCCAACAGCGGACCGGGACAGCGGTCCATCTCCCGCCAGCGCTCGGCCAGGGCCGGAGCGGACACGATGTCGCTGGTGCCGCCGCGGCCGTTCATGAGGCCGCCCTCGTAGGGCACCACCGGGTCCGCGGTGCCGTGGACGGCCATCACCGACACCGGCCGCGAGGGAGAGCAGGGGGTGGCGGCGCCCAGCGTTCCGGCCACCGGCGCGATGGCGGTCACCAGGTCGGCACGGTCGCACACCAGGCGGTTGGCCATGAAAGCGCCGGCGGACATGCCGGTGACGAAGACACGACCCGGAGGAACGGCATAGTCGCGGCTGAGTCGTTCGATCAGTGCGGAGAGGAAGCCGACGTCGTCCACACCCTGGCGGTCCGGCAGCGACGCGCCCCGGCCGTCGGCCCAGGTCGTGTCGATTCCGTTGGGATAGGCGACGACGAACCCGAAGCGGTCGGCGACCGTGTTGTAGTCGGTGAGGTCTGCCTGCTGCTGTCCGTTCATGCCAGCGCCATGCAGATTGATGACCAGGCCGGCGGGCGCGCCCGCCGGAGCGTGCACGAGATAGGTGCGCTGCAGACCGCCAACGGTCAGCATGCCCGGTGGATCGACGGGGTTCGCGGATGCGGGCGAGGCGGAGATTACCCCGACCATGAGGGCGGCTGTCAGGGCTGTGCAACGCATGATCACGCCCCTAGTTTGCCAGGTTGCCGGTACGGGCTGCCGCAGCCGTCCGCCACCGCGCCGGGGAGACCGGACTCACCGCGCCGATGCTGCCTGGTCGATGAACGCGATCACCGCTTGGGTCACCTCGGGCGAGTAGAGCAGCGACAGGTGGCCCAGCCCGTCGACTGCGACATCCCGGCCGCCGCGGGAGGCGAGCGCGCTTGTCGTCGGCGGATGGACGATGTTGTCGTGAGTCGAGTAGACGCTCAGTGTCGGTGCGATCAACGGCCGCTCGCGACGCTCGGCATGGAACTCCCCGCCTTCGCGGAGTTCCCGGGCCACCTTGCCCAGGATCGGTCCGCGCCACTTCACACCCGCGTGCGGTGTGCCCACGGTGATGCAATGTGCCACCCGATGTTGTCCCTCGGGCGCGTGGGCGTATTCCACGCAGACCAGTCCGCCGAGCGAATGGGCCACCAGGGTGACTTTGTCGGCGCCACTTTCGGCGCAGACACGCTCGACGAAGCGGGCCAGTCGGGGGACGTTCCGGTCGACGGTGTCGAACCACGGATAGTTGAAGCCGTAGAGCGGCCCCTTGGACGACTTGCGGAACTGCTTTGCCATCCACCAGAAGTCGGCTCGATTCTGGAAATACCCGTGCACGAAGATGACCGGGATTCCGTTGCCCTCGCCAAACTTACGGCCGATGAAGAAGTAGAAGGGGATCAGCGGCTGGGTGATCAAGACGTAGTAGAGCTCGTGCAGCATCGCCGCCACCTGGCGCTGTCCCGGCCGACGCTCGACATGGGCGGCCATCAGCACGAACGAGCCGAGCAGATACACCAGCGCACCAGCCAGCAGGAGGCCCGCAACCCCTGCGACACACAGTTCGGCGGCCTTGAGCGTCACAACGCAAATCGTAACGCGACTGTGCGAAGGGTTCGATCGGGGCGGTCGCCGGATGACAGACGTCGAACGTGAATCCACTGCGGAAAATCAACCGGAATGCCGCAGCGAATTCACGCTCGGCGCGAAGCGCCCCGAACGACCTCAAAACGTCACAGTGACGAATTCAGCATTCGCGGCCGGAGATCGAGGAGCCCATCCGGTCGGGGTTCGACGCAACGCCCGGGCCGTGCTTACGCGGGCCGAGGCGAAGTCAGGCTCAAACTGAATACGCGCCGAAGGTCAACCGAAACCAGGGACGGCCCAGGCAACGGGGAAGATCCGGACGGCGGGGAAACGAACCGAGCGGACTGCCGACCCGAAGAAATTCTCGATCAGAAACGGCGCCGGACCCCGGTTGCGCCGATTTCCCAAGGTCCCGGTTTTGCCGATAAGCCACATTATGTCAACTTAAAGTGGAAGCGGCCAAAGAGGGATAGCACCCCCACTGAGGTGCTGATATGCCAGGTGCCGTTGGGAGCCCGTCGGGTGCCAAGCGTCACTGGTCGCCTGCAACGGTCACCGCGAACTTGTGGGCCTCGGCGGCGAGAACCTTGTCGAAAGTCGCCAAGCCCGCCCGGTTGCGTATCGCGACATCGAGCACACAACAGTCGGGCAACTTGAGCCCGGTGGCTACGCGAAGTTCGGCGAGGCGAAGCGCCTCCTCGTCATCTGATGGCGCGAGCGCAATGCCTGCGGCATAAAGATCGTTTCGCATTGACAGGCCCTGCCCCACCCGAACTCCGCCGACAAGAACTTCGGCCAAGGTAATTGAATGGACAAGCATCTGTCCGGGACCGGCTGCCAGCAGGATGTGCGTTGCCGCGTGATGATGGGGATCGGCAGGATTCAAGTGGGCGATCAGAACGCTGGCGTCGATCGCGATCACTCAGGCCAGTCCCCTCGCAAGTCGGTCAGGTAACGAGGTCCGAACGCCTCGGGATACCGGCCGGCACTGGCTAATACGGCGGCGCGGTGAGCCGCGGATGCGGCGTCGGCATCATGCTCGAGGAACTCGCCGCCCGCCTCGACCAGGCGCACGAGCAACCTCGAGCGAGGTTCACCCGGCCAACGTTCGGCGGCCCGGTCCAACGCACGGGCCACTTCGGGTGTCTCAGTCACCTGGTACCGCGGACGAGTTGTCGGCACCGCCACAGTGTACCACTAATGACAGCGGTGGTACACCTGCCCAGAAACACGTCCGACCTTAGACGGGAACGAATGTCACTGATTCAACGAGCATCTGCGCGGTGGAGGGAGTCGTGCTGTCGGGTGCGCCGGCCCAGGAACCGCCGACCGCGAGGTTGAGGATCACGTACATCGGCCGGTTGTAGACCCATGTCTCGCCCGGTGCCAGATCCGCCGGGGTGAGCTTCCCCAGTGTCTGGCCGTCCACGCCGAAGGTGATCTCGTTCGGCAGGTGCTTAACCCAGTAATTGTGATAATCGGTGGACAGATCCGGCAGCGTCGAGATGATCTGCGCCTGCTGGGTCGCGGTGCTCCCCGAGATGGGTCCGTGCAGTGTCGAGTACATCGTGGTGGTGGTGCTCGGCAGTTCCATCACGTCGATCTCACCGGTCGCCGGCCACCCGTTGGTCGCAGCATCCGCCCCGGTGAGCCAGAACGCCGGCCACAGCCCCTGACCCTTCGGGACCTTAATCCGTGCGGTGATGGTGCCATAGCCATAGCTGAGCTTGTTGGCGCTCTCGATCCGACCCGACGTCCATGATCCGTCCGCACCGCGGGTGGCCTTGATGACCAGGCGGCTGTTGCCGTCGAGGTAGGCGCCGCCGGTGGTGTAGTTCTGGATACCGGGGTCCCAGCCGGTCCCCCGGATCGTGGTCCAGTAGGCGCTGTTGGCAGCCGAACCTGCGGTGCCGGCGAAATGGTCGCTGATCGCTCCGGTGCTTGTCGACAGCTTGTCGAGGTAGAGCATCTGGGTGGAGGTGGCGTTTGCAGTCGAGACGGTGATGACGTGCTTCCCGGCGGGGATGGTGCCCGCAAACGTGTAGTCGCCGTAGGACGTCGAACCCACGACCACCGTGGTGATCGGCTTTCCGTCGATGGCCACCGTCATATTCGGCGCTCCGGCACCGGCCCGCGCCCGGATGGTCAATGCGGTCGACTTGACGATTGTCACCGTCGTCGACACTGAACCGCTACCGACGAACGCCATTGCCGACCTGCCGGATGCCGTGCTGTCGGAGACGACACGAGCCGTGCCCTTTCGCGCAACCGTCATCTTCTCCGCCTCGACGACCGGCGTCGTCGAACTCGATGTCGCCGCCGCCACCGGGGCCGTCACCGTCGTCCCTGGCGCCACGACCGCTGGAGCCGCGGACCGAAACGGCGTCACCGCGTCCCGGGTGCCGCCCGCGGGCGTCGCCGCACTTCCCGTCACGGCCTGAGAGAGCGTGCCCACGATATTGCTGAAAGTCTTTGCGAGATCGACGTTGGCGCCTGCCGGGGCCGTGATGACGACTGCCGGTTGCGAACGAGACACTGCCGTGGGGTGGACGATCTGCGATGGCGCGCTCAGTGCCGTGCTCAGCAACTCGGGCTCCGGCGCGGGTGCCATCACGTCATCCGGCAGGTTGACGTGGATCTCATCCGGTGCGGTTATCTGGCCCGAGGTGTCGGACTGGCGACCTGAGGTCACTCGCGGCGCGGACAGTGAAGTCGAGGCACCCATGCTTGCTGTCGATGGCGACGCCGCATCCGATCTGGACGAACGACGGGTGGCATTCACCGACTGCGACGTCGAGGTATTCGATCCGCCGGACGATGAGCCCCGATCCCCCGTGTCGGCACTGGCGCTCGCGCACGCTATGCAGAATCCAGCGGCGCACGCCGTCCCGATACCCAGGGCGACGGCCAGGGTCCCCGTTCGACCCACGTAGGCGCCTGCGCCGCCGGCATTGGTGTGTGCGTGCTGATGGGCGTGGAGGTGAAGATGCCAGTGCGGATGGTGATGGGAAACCCAGTGCGGGTGAAACGGCAAATGCAAATGGTGGTCATGCGAATATAAATTCAACATAATTAATTCCCCCGACCACCCTTCCCGCCGATTTTGCGTTTTCGCAATTCATGGGTCCATTTCCATTATGTCACTTATGTAACCCGGGTGCCCAGATAGGGTCCGCAGGGGTGCCCACACGAGGCTGTACCGTGTCGACGGTGAACTCCCCTCGCCTTTCTTTTGCTCTGCTGGCCTGTGCCGCGCCGTTGGTCCTGACTCTGTCGGCGTGCGGTTCCAACGCCGACACCACCTCCTCGGCCAGCACGCCTTCGGCCACCGCCGACGCAGCTGCCAGTCCGTGCCCCATGACTGCGCCCGACGAACAGAGCACCCCCGAGTGGACGCTGCAAGGCGCCACCGGCAGCGTCGCAGTCAGCGGTTCCACGGATACGGCGGCTCCCATGGTGAAGGTCGACGCACCGTTCAGCGTGAGCGAGACACAGGTCCACACCCTGACCGCCGGCGACGGGCCCGTGGTTGCTCCGACGGCCCGGGTGTCGGTCTGCTACATGGGCGTCGACGGGCGCGACGGCCACGTCTTCGACAGCAGTTATGAACGCGGTGCCCCGGTTGACTTCCCACTCGAGGGTGTGGTGCCGGGCTTCCGGAAGGCGATTGCGGGACAGAAGGTCGGGTCCACTGTCGCGGTCGCGATGACCTCGGCTGACGGCTACCCGCAGGGCCAACCCCGGGCCGGCATCGAACCGGGCGACTCACTGATCTTCGCGATCAAAATCCTCGGCGCCAGCTAGCCCGCGTCAGCCGCCATCGCTATTTCGGCCGAGTTCCGACCTCGAGTCCGGCAAGTTCTGAGGTGCCGTCGAACAGGACCCGGCCGGATTCGCGAACCGTGCACCGCAGCCTGCCGCCGAGGTGCTCGAAGTCGGTATCGATGTTGCGCCGCTCCGCGGGAAGCGGAACCGGCAGTACGTGCGGCGGCAGATGGGTCCCATCGCCGTCCAACTCGATCTCATACCGGCGTGACTTGCCCCAGATGCGCCAGCGGTTGTCGCCGATCTCCGAACGCACCAGAGTGGGCGGAGTCATCCGGATGACCGTGGT
Source organism: uncultured Actinomycetes bacterium (assembly GCA_903884065.1). Classification (GTDB taxonomy): domain Bacteria; phylum Actinomycetota; class Actinomycetes; order Mycobacteriales; family Mycobacteriaceae; genus Mycobacterium. Next base: position 10,630 of record CAISDL010000135.1, read on the forward strand.
TCCCACCCGCACCACGACACCGTTGACATCTCTGGCGATCGGGCCCAGCGACAGCAATCCCCCGGAGAACGCGACCGACACGTCGGCGTCGCCGAAGTCGTGCGCCTGTCCCCACCACCAGCGCAACGGAAAACCCTTGCCCCAGTTGCGCTCCGCGTAGAGCTTGGCGTTGTCGAAAGTCCAACTCTCGCCACCGTGGGTCACCGTGCCGCTGGCCCGGCCGCCGAGGTAATACGGGTGCCAGTACTGGTTGAGAAAGGGAATCGCCGAGAACACCCCGCCACCGCCGAAAGCCTTGGGCCACAACACCCGGTCGCGAAACTCCATGTCGAGCGTCAGGTCGCCGAGTTCGAAGTGCACCCTGTCGGCGCCGACGGTGAAGTTTCCGGCCTCATCACCGGCGGTGACGCTGAACGGGTATTGCCGGGCACGCGCGCCCGACAATGCGGCCGAGCGCACCGTCAAACCAGGATGCACGCCCACCGCCGTCGTCGACCAGTCACCGTTCGGGTGGCGGTTGACACTGCACAGCGCAATGATCGCGCGGCCACTGGCCTCGTCGGAGATCCGCCAGAACCAGCCCTCCATCTCGGTGTCATGCGACGCCAGAGGGTTGCCGAACGGAACGTCGGCGCCGGTGCGCCGGTAGAGGTTGATCAGGTTGGGTGCCATTGGAGTCAACATATCGCGACCGGATGCTGTGCGGCGCTACCGCTGATGACCTTTCAATGAACCGGTGAGGTACTCCACCCGGCACGCACGGCGGGCCAGTTTGCCGCTGGTGGTCCGCGGGATCGCGCCGGCCGGAAGAATACGGATGTCGGCCGGCACCAACCCGTGGTGCTGCGACACAACGGCCCGGATGGCCGTGATTGCCTCGTCGGCGTCCGAACGCGCTGTGCCCGTTGCTCGTTCGGCGACAATGACCAGATTTTCGGCATCGTCGGGGCCTGGCGCGGTGAAGGCCGCGACGTAGCCGCGCCGCACGAGCAACGAGGCGCCGGCGACGGTGGCCTCGATGTCCTGCGGGTAGATGGTGCGGTCGTCGATCCTCAGCAGGTCCACGATCCGGCCGGTCACGTACAGCTCACCGGCGACGAACATGCCCAGGTCGCCGGTGCGCAGCCATTCGGCGTCGGCGTCGAGCCCCTCGGCGCGGCTGCCGAACGGCAGTCTCGCCGCCAGGTGGGCGCCGAATGTCAGCCGGGTCTCCTCGGGGCGGCGCCAGTAGCCGCGCGCCACGTTGTCGCCGTGCAGCCAGAACTCCCCCACCCGACCGTCGGGCAATTCCGCGCCGGTCTCCGGGTCGACGACCAGGGCTCGCAGGCTGCGTGCCACGACCCCGCAGGACACGTGCGCCACCGCGTTGGCCGCGTGGGCCGGCACCGCCACGGCCCGGCCGTCCGCCAGCAGATCCGCGTCGAAGTAGGTCGCCCGGGCCTGCGCGTCCGGTGGGATGTTCGCGATGAACAACGTCGCTTCGGCGATGCCGTAGGAGGGCTTCATCGCGGTGCGCGGAAGACCGTGCGGGCCGAAGGCGTCGTTGAAGGCGTCGATCGCGGCCATGCTGACCGGTTCGGAGCCGATGATCGCCACGACATTGGCGAGATCGATGTCCTCCCCCGGCGCCGGTGCGCCTCGCTGAGCCGCCCACTCATAGGCGAAGTTCGGTGCGGCGGTGACGACCCGGCCTTCCCGGGAAGCGTCCGACAGCGCGCGGATCCAGCGCCGCGGGCGCCGGACGAACGCGGTGGGCGCCATCAGCGTCGAGTGCCCTCCGTAGGTGGCCGGAAAGCCGATCATCGACAGGCCCATGTCGTGATAGAGCGGTAACCAGCTGACGCCGTGGGTGTTTCGGTTCAACAGGTCGATCGAGAGGATCATCTGCACGAGGTTGGTACAGAACGCCCGGTGGGTGATCTCGATGCCGATGGGCGGGCGCGTGGTGCCAGAGGTGTACTGCAGGTGCGATACGTCATCCATGCCGATGTCGACCGGCGCGAATCCGGCGGCCGCCGTGTCGGGGATGTCGTCGATGACGATCACCGGAGGAAACCGCCCGGGCAGCCTGCGCAGGAACGCCTCGACCGCGCCGGCGGCGCTCGCAGTGGTCAGCAGGATGGCCGGCGCAGAATCGGCCAGGGCGACCTCGAGACGTTCGGCGTGGCCGGGCAACTCGGGCGCGAACAGCGGGACCGCGATGGCGCCGGCTTTGAGCGCGGCGAAGAACGCGGCCACGTACGGCAGGCCTTGCGGGGCCAGGATCGCGACCCGCTCACCGGGCGATACCGCCTGTTGAATGCGGGCGGCGATGGCTCGCATGCGGATGTCGAGTTGCGCCCACGTCAACTCGACCGCGTCGTCGTGCGCGCGGGAGAAATCGAGAAAGCGGTAGGCGACCGTCTCGCCGACGTAGGCGACATTGCGGTCGATCAGGGAGACCAGCGTCGTTCCGGGGGGCAGTGCGATCTCGCCCCGGGCGTCCACGCACTCATCGATGTCCAGCAGGCCCGCGGGTGCCTCGTACGTCTGCTGCGGGCCCCGCTCCATGGCGGTGAGTCTAGGACCCGGCGTTACGGTGGGACCCGGCGTTATGGTGGTCCCCCACTCCGACCACCCATCGCTGGAGGACCATGCCGAGCTGGATTGCCCGCCTCGTACGGCTCGACGGCGACGGTGGCACGTTCCGGACATCGATGGCCCTGGGCGCCGGACCCCGGTTGTTCGGCGGTCTGATCGCCGCGCAGGCACTCGCGGCCGCGGCCGCCACCGTGCCGGCCGACCGTATGCCGCAGTCCCTGCACGCCTACTTCATCAAGGGCGGACGGGTCGGCGTGGACGTCGAGTACACCGTGGAGATCACCCGCGACGGCCGTTCGTTCAACACCCGGAGGGTGACGGCCGGCCAGGACGGCGTGCCGATCTTCGAGATGCTGGCGTCATTCCACCGCCCTGAAGCGACCCTGGACTGGCAACGGCCCGCCGCACTGCGACTTCCGTTGGCCGGGGCGACGAGGTTGGTGACGCCACCGGAGCGCTGGGCCGACTACTTCGAAGCCAGGGTCGGGCCCGGGGAAACGCCGGCAGAGCAGGCTCCGTGGCCGATTCAGCCGTTCTGGTTCCGCTCCCGCGAGCCGATCGAGGACGATCCGGTGCTGCGGGCGTGTGCGCTGACGTTCATCTCCGATCTGGGCATGGTGGCCACCGCGCGTCCCCCTGGCACGCAGGAGCCGGGACCTGGCGGAGCCGCCAGTCTGGACCACGCACTGTGGCTGCACCGGCCCATCGACCCGCACCAATGGCACTGCTACGACGCTGTGGGCGTGAGCCACCGCGACGCGCGGGGATTGGCCTTCGGGGCGATTCATGACAGCGAGGGCACACTGGTGGCCAGCGTGGCCCAGGAGTCGCTCTGGCGGATTTGACCCGCCGGAGAGATCGGGTGTTTAAACCACCGGCGGGTGGGGAATAAGTCCGCATTCGGCTGAAGCATCGGCCGGGGATACGAACCCGAAAGGCTCGAACCATGACCGTCGACTACGACGCACCGCGTCGCGCACCGGTTGACGCCGACGAATCGCTGGAGGACCTGGCCGGCCGGCGCATCGACCCGAGCACAGCCGCATCCGATATCGACGAGCCCGACGTGGTGGAGTCGTACGAACTTCCCGGCGCGGACCTCTCCGACGAGGAACTCGTTGTGCGGGTGGTGCCCAAGAAGGCCGACGAGTTCACCTGCAGCAGTTGCTTTCTGGTCCACCACCGCAGCCGACTGGCCGGCGGCCGGAGCGGCGAGTCGATCTGCACCGACTGCGCCTGAAAGCAGAAGCCCCGGGACACCTCGTGTGGCGTCCCGGGGCTCTTGCGATCGGCCGGTCAGGGGATGAACCGGACACGATCGATGATCAGGCGATGATCCTCACCAGATACGGGGCCATATCGGTTGTCCGCACCGCAGACACCACCACTCCGTTATCACCCACCTCGAGCATCTGGTTATTGCCCAGGAACATCGTGACGCTCTGCGATCCCTCCGGCCCGTAGAAGATCAAGTCGGCCGGAAGTGCCTGCGCCGGCGTGACCTTCTGACCGACGTTGTACATCGCCCCCGAGGACCGCGGCAGCTTCGCGCCGACGCCCGCGTAGACGTACTGGATCAGACCCGAGGCATCGAAACCGAGGACCGCCGGGGTGTCGCCATCCGGCGTACCCATGGTGGGGCCGTTGATGTCGCCACCGCCCCACGCATACGGCACACCGCGCTGGGCAAGGCCCCGCGCGATCACCAACTGAACGGCCTGCTCGCGCGAGACCGGGGCTGCCGAGGCCGAGAACGACCCGAGTGCCGTCATCAGGATCAGCAGCACCAGGCCGACCATTGCCGTACCCATGCGCTTCATATCCAACTACCACCTCTCCGGGCTAGTCCGGTACCTCCGGATCCGGGCCCATCGACTGCGGACTGATCTCCGTCGCGGCACTTCACCACATACGTCGCACCAGTCACTACAACCACTTTTACAACACGTGGGGTGCGCGTCACTACCCGTCGCCGCAAGACTGCAGGACACTTTGTCGAACCGTGATTCAACGGTGTCCTACGCGCGTCCGACCGTGGCCGAAACGTGGCCGGCGTCGATCCGGTGGACGCCCCGTTGACCTGCCGTAATATTGCGCCCCATGACGACCACCGAGACCGCCCTGCCGTACGGCCGGGACGTCGAATCCGCCCGCGCGGAAGCCGCCCGGGCCTACGAACTCGATCGCAAGCACGTCTTCCACTCATGGTCGGCGCAGGCCCAGATCAAGCCGATGACGATCGTCGCGTCCGAGGGCTCCTACGTCTGGGACGGCGCCGGCAACAGGCTGCTGGACTTCTCCGGGCAACTGGTCTTCACCAACATCGGCCATCAGCACCCCAAGGTGGTCGCCGCCATCGCCGACCAGGCGGCCAAGCTGTGCACGATCGCCCCCCAACACGCCAACGCGGCCCGGTCGGAGGCCGCCCGCTTGATCGCCGAGCGCGCCCCGGGAGATCTGAACCGGGTCTTCTTCACCAACGGTGGCGCCGACGCCGTCGAGCACGCCGTCCGGATGGCCCGCCTGCACACCGGCCGGCGCAAGGTGCTCTCGCGGTACCGCTCCTATCACGGCGGCACCGACACCGCCATCAACCTCACCGGTGACCCTCGTCGTTACCCCAACGACTACGGGTCCGCGGGCGTCGTCCACTTCAACGGCCCGTTCCTGTATCGCTCGTCGTTCTACTCCGAGGATGAGCAGCAGGAATCACAGCGGGCACTCGACTACCTCGAACGGCTCATCGCCCATGAAGGTGCGGCCACGATCGCGGCGATCATCCTGGAGTCGGTGCCGGGGACGGCGGGCATCATGGTGCCGCCGCCCGGTTATATGGCCGGCGTGCGGGAGATCTGCGACCGTCACGGCATCGTGTTCATCGCAGACGAGGTGATGGCCGGGTTCGGACGCACCGGAAAGTGGTTCGCCATCGACCATTTCGATGTCGTGCCCGACCTGATGACCTTCGCCAAGGGGGTGACCTCCGGCTATGTGCCCCTCGGCGGCGTGGCGATCAACGACGCCATCTACTCGACCTTCACCGAACGGGCCTATCCGGGTGGCCTCACCTATTCCGGGCACCCGCTTGCATGTGCGGCCGCGGTGGCGACCATCAATGCCATGGAGGACGAGGGCATGGTGGCCAACGCCGCGCGCATCGGCCAACAGGTGCTCGGACCGGGACTGCGCGAGTTGGCGAAGCGACATCCCTCGGTCGGCGAGGTGCGCGGTATGGGCGTGTTCTGGGCCATCGAGTTGGTCGCCGACCCCGAGACCCGCGAGCCGTTGGCGCCCTACGGTGCCTCAAGCCCGGCGATGAATGAGGTTCTGGCAGCCTGCAAGTCAGGCGGAATGCTGCCGTTCGGCAACTTCAACCGCATCCACGCCTGCCCGCCCTGCAACGTCAGCGATGCCGAGATCGCCGAGGGGCTCGCCATCCTGGACGTGGCGTTGGACGTGGCCGACCGGCACATCGTGACGTAGGCCCCGCGGAGGAAGTCGGTACGGCCGTCAGTACGGCGACGTGTGCTGGGTCAGCACGAAGAACAGCAATCCCAGGCACAGTAACGCGTTGAGCGCCACCAGGATTGCGCCGCCGACCAGCGCCCAATGCGCCACCCGGCGCTGTGCGCGAACGCGTTTGCTCTGCCGCTGCTCGGCCACCAGATTCGTGGCCACCAACGCGAAGCTGACGTCCACCCACTCCCCCTCGGTGGCGGGCGCGCCGGCAGCGATCGCGCGCAGCCGCGACGCTGGGATGTCCACCCCGACGGTGCTGAACTGGCGGCTGAGTCGTCGCAACTCACCGCCGGATTTCACCGGACTCGGCCAGGCCGTCATAGCTCTAGGACTGTAGTTCCCATCATGGCTGGGCGTAGCTGAAAACCGCTAAGGCTCCAGGACCACTTTGATCGCGCCGCTGCCGCGGTCGGCGGCCACCCGGAACGCCTCGGCGGCGTCGGCCAACGGGAATCGGTGGGTGATGACGGTGGCTCTGATGTCGGGGTCGGCGGCCAACACCGCCGCGGCTTGGGCGAACTCGTGGCCGCTGCTGCCATTGTCGTAGCAACTGCAGCCGACCATCGTCAGTTCGTTCATCAGGAACGCCATCCCCGGCACCTTGCGGTCGCCCTGGGCGAACCCGGCCATCGCGATCCGCGCACCGGGTGCGGCCCGTCGTACACAACTGGCCAACGCCGAGTCGGTGCCGGCCGACTCGACGATCACGTCATACTCCCCGCGCGGAGTGCCCGCACCGAGTCGCTCCCCGGCCGCCCGTTGGTGCTCATGGCGGGCCTCCAGATCCGCCTCCAGGCCCATGGCGCGAGCCGCTGCCACCGCCAGCAGGCCGATGCTGCCGCCGCCAACCACCAGGACGCGCTCACCCGGGACTGCCGAAACCTTCTGCAGCGCATGCCAACTCACGGCCAGCGGCTCGACGAGTGAGGCATCGGACACCGGCAGTCCCTCCGGCAGTGGCACCAGGCATTCCTGTGGCACAGCGACCCGGTCGGCCATACCACCGTCGAAGGCCGCGCCGATGATCCCGTGCCGCACCGATCCCCGGCAGCGCTGCGGTTGGCCCGCGCGGCACTGATCGCAGTCGCCGCACCGCACGGTCGGTTCCACGCAGTAAGGCCGGCCGTGGACGGTGCCGGCGATTTCGTGGCCCAGTGTCACGGGCAGGTTCCACTGAAGCAGTGTCAGATCACTTCCGCAGATGCCGGCGGCGCCAACCGCGAGCAGTGGCCAGTCGACGCTGGGGTCGTCGACGTCGACGAGGGTGGGTTCCCCGGCGATCGTCCGCACTGCGCGCACGACAGAACTCAGTAGTGGTACGTGTCCGACGGAGCCGTCACGTGCACGGCCTGGTCGTCGAAATCCGAGACCGAAATGCCGTACGAGCGAGCGAGGTTGAGGATCTTCGTGGCCCGGGCGATGCGGGGTAGGTCCGATCCGTTGCGGATCTCGCCGCCGTCGCGCTCGTACTCGGCGAAGAACTCCTGCGCCCAGGTGATCTCCTCCTGGGACGGCGAGAGACCTTCGTTGACCGTCGGGCACTGGTCCGGGGTCAGGCAGATCTTGCCGGTCATCCCGAACTCGGCCGAGACGGCCGTGGCCTCGCTGAGCTTGAGGGCACTGGAGCCCACCGTCGGCCCGTCGATCGCACCGGGCAGGTGCGCCGCCTTGGCGGCGATGGTGAACCGGGAACGCGCGTAGGCGAGCGTCGTCGGGTTCTCCCCGAATCCGGTGTCGCGGCGGAAGTCGCCGATACCGAAGGCCAGGCGGAAAGTGCCCTTGGCGGCGGCGATCTCGGTGATGCGCTCCAGTCCGCGGGCGGTCTCGACCAAGGCGACGATCGGGATGTCGGGAAGACGCTTGGCGGTCTCGGTGACGTGGTCCACCGACTCCACCATCGCCAGCATGACCCCGCCGACCGAGGTGCCGGTCAGCATCTCCAGATCGTCGGCCCAGAACTGGGTGCCGAAGCCGTTGATGCGCACCCAGTCGGTGTTACCGGCGCCGAGCCAGCGCACCACGTTCTCCCGGGCGGCGGCCTTTCCCTTCGGGGCAACCGCGTCCTCGATGTCGAGAACCACGATGTCGGCTCGGGAGGCGGCGGCCGACCCGAATTTGTCGAACTGGGCGCCGTTGATCAGCAGCCAGCTTCTGGCGAGTACCGGATCGATGCGGAAGCCCACTTCGTGACTATCCGGGTTGGCGTCCGGTCCGCTGACTTGGTCGTACATAGCTCTAGCCTGGTGCCTTCCGCTGGCGCTGAGTTGCCGCTCCATAGTGGCACCCGGCGACGACGACGGCCAACTTCACCGTGCCCCGTCGGCCGCCCGCATCAATTCACGAGTATTTGATCGCGAATCACAGATATGTCTTTGCTATGAGATCCGTGATGTCGGCCGATTGCGTTCCTAGGCTCGGTGTTACCGGGACGGTCCCTTCAACCGCCCGTCACAACCACGAAAGGATCGACGAGCATGGCGATTTCACTTCTGACACCCGCGGTGCTGGCCGGAGCTATTGCGGCGGCCATCGCCTTGGCGCCCGTGGCCGGTGCGGAACCCGGCGATTCCGCGACGGGCGATTCCGCGACGGGCTCTTCGGAGAATGCGGCATCCGCGCAGCGCGGACCCAACGCGGCCAAGGTCTCTCCCCGGCCCGGACCGAACAGTGCGACCACGGACTACTCCAGCAGCCAGATCCCGCAGGGGTGGCGCAACGACGCACTCTGGGCGCGCCCCGGGACTCCCGGCTCCAACCCGTTCGGCAGCGGCAAGCGGCCACCCGTCATCGCACTGGACTAACCGTCAGGCGCGCCATGTCCGGCGGGCCTCGCAGTAGGCTGGCGGCATGGTCGAAATCGGCCGCGTCACCGCCGTCTGGCGTTATCCGGTGAAATCGATGGCCGGAGAGCGCCTTTCGGCGGTGCACATCGGCGAACTCGGGGTGCAGGCGGACCGCACGTGGGCGGTGCGGGACGTGGAGACGGATGCCACGACCAGCGCCAAACGCCTGCCGGGTCTGCTCATGTGCACCGCCCGCTACGCCGGAACTCCCCCGGCGGATGCCGGGCCGGGCAACGCACCGGAGGTGATCATCGGATTTCCGGACGGGACCGAGATCTCCAGCGCAGACCCGGCCGTGCACCGCACGTTGTCGGAATACGTCGACCGCGACGTGCAACTGCGGCCGCTGCCACCGCTGACCGATCGCGGCCAGTACCGCACACCGATGGCCACCAAGACCGACATGCGCACCATTTTCGGGCTCGGCCCCGACGATCCCCTGCCCGATCTGTCGATGTTCCCACTGCGCAAACTTGCCGAGATCAGCCGTTACGCGACGCCGGTCGGCAGCTACGTCGACGCCTATCCGGTGCATCTGTTGACCGAACAGTCGTTGCGGGCGATGGCAGAACTGTCGCCCGGGACGGACTTCGATGTCCGCCGATTCCGGCCGACCCTGCTGGTTGACGCCTCAGATGCCGCGCCGCTTCCCGAGTTGGGCTGGTGCGGTGGTGTTGTGCACGCTCCCGCCGCGGCACTAAGCCCGCTGATTCCGACCATCCGCTGTGTCATGCCGTCCCACCGGCAACCCGGCCTGGACCGGGACCCGGCGATCACCCGGACCGTCGCAGCCCATGCCCGGCGGTGTCTGGGTGTGTACGGAACCGTGCACACCCCGGGCCGGGTCGCCGAGGGTGACGTTCTGCGACTCGACCCGCCGGACCGTTCCCCCGGTTCGTCCACCGCGGGCTCGACGATCAAGCGGGCGGTGATGAAGGCGATATCGGCGGCGCTGCCGCGAGGCCGCGGCTAGCTAGCGGCGTTCAGATGAACGCCTGAGCCGCGGTCAGCAGCGAGCGCCACCGGGCCTGCGTCGCGGCATCGGCCGGCGCGAACTGCCTCAACCGTTCAGGGTCGGGCGCCGGGGGCATCGGGGCGACGGGAAGGTAGCCGTCGACGGGAATCAGCGAACGGGCGTCGCTGACGACGTCGCCGACGAGCAGCCGGGCGCCGCCCAGCGCGCTCGCGAATCCGACATCGGGCAACACACCCGCCAGCGCCAGTCCCCCGGAGATGCCGATGCTGCTCTGCAACTCCCCCGCCACCACGCAGGGCAGGGCGCAGGTCTCGGCAACCCGCAGGGCGCGGCGCACTCCGCCGAGGGGGCCGACGGTCAGTACCGCGATATCGGCACAGTCGGCAAGCGCCAGGCGCAATGGCTCGGCGGCATCCCGGATGGACTGGTCCACCGCGATCCGGACGTCCACCCGCCGGCGTACCGCCGCGACGTCCTCGAGGGTGCGGCACGGCTGCTCGACGAACTCGACTCCGCCCGCGGCGCGGTCCACCGCGGTGATCGCCGAGACCGCCGCCTCGACATCCCACCGGCCGTCGGCATCACAG
>CAISDL010000136.1 GCA_903884065.1 uncultured Actinomycetes bacterium
CCGCGTCACGGTGGCTCCGATCACAAGCACCCTTCGCGGCCTGTCCACCGAACTGCCCCTCGGGCACCGCAACGGTATCGAGAATGACTCCGTCGCGAGCTTGGACAATATCGTCACGATCCCGGCCGCAGCCCTTGGACGCCAGCTCGGATTCCTCTTTCCTGACCAGGAGGCAGCGCTGTCCGTAGCGGTCCGAAACGCCTTCGACCTGGAGTAGCAGATCGACCTCGGCGGCGGGGGCGACGGCCTAGTAGTGGTAGCGCGCTTGGAGGATCTCCATGCTTTCGGTGGCGATGCGGTAGACCAGCCGGTGCTCATCGGTGATGCGGCGTGACCACGCGCCGGCAAGGCCGTACTTGAGTGGCTCAGGCTTTCCGATGCCCTCGTATGGGGAGCGACGAATTTCGTTGATCAGCCGATTGATGCGCTTGAGGATTGTGCGGTCAGCAGATTGCCAGTGCTGGTAGTCCTCCCATGCCTGCGGGGAGAAGACGACGTTCACTCCGCGGTGTCGAGCTCAACTCGCCGGCCCTGGCCTGCATCGAGTGCGGCTGCGGCGTCGAGCAGTCTGCGGGCGTTGGCCGGGGAGCGAAACAAATAGGCGGTCTCCTGCCAGGCTTCCCACTCGTCGGCGGAGATCAACACCGCGCGACCATTCTTCGAGGTGATCTCTACCGGCGCCCGATCGTCGTTCACCTGCTGAATCAACGGGAACAGATTCTTGCGGGCCTCACTCGCCGTGATCGCCATAGCGGTCCCTCCTACTGGTACAAGAAACGGTACCACGCGATCGCGGCCACCGGGCCGTCTGGGCTTCAGGCCCGAATCACCGCAAATCCCGACGCTCCCTCAAGGGCCGCGAAGTCGTCGTCCCCAGTGATGACCGGCCGCTCGTCACCTGCAGTCGACGGCCACCTCCAGGGCCCGGCAGACCTGGCGCATCCGATCGTCGGACAGACGGCCGAGTCGCTCCACCAGGACGGCCACCGAGACGCTCTCCACCGAATCCAGATTCACCGCACACTGCCGGGGAATCGGATCCTCACCCGGATCGAGCACGACTTCGCTCTCCAGTCCCCGGATCGTGGTGGTGCACGGCGCGACGAGTGCGCGCCGAAGCCGGGGAATCGCCGCGTCGCGGGAGAGCACGACGACGGGCCGGCGGCCGATCTCGGCGAACTCGCACCACCAGACCTCCCCCCGCGCGGGCAGCGAACTCACGTCGCGCCGGCCGCCCGGCGCCACGACGCGAGATCGCCCCACTCGTCGGGATGATCAGCGGGCTGAGCGTCGTAGGCGGTATAGCTCGCGTCGATCTCCGCCGCCCGGTACCGGTCGAGCAGGGCCTGGAGCGCCTCGTCCACCAGCGCGGCGTCGGTGGTGCCGGCATGCACTTTGCGTGCTTCGGTGAGGAGGGCGGAGTCCACGGTCGTGCTCAGTCGTGTTCGACTCATGCCACAACTATGCCACGTGCTCTGGGTTCAACGGCATCGGCGGAATTCAACCCCCGCGTAACACTTTCGGCTCCTGTGACGGTGATCATCATGGAGTCCGTGCACAGAGCGGGCCACACAACTACCGGAAGACCGTCATGAGTTCATATCGACCCCTCGTCCGCGCCGCTCTGCTGGCCGGCGGATCCGCCGTCGTCTGGATCGGAATTCTGGCCGGCGCACAGTCAAGCCACGCGGACACCACCACGGACCCCCTGGCTCCCGGTGACACATCGACCGCACCCACGACAGAGACCGTCGCACCCTCCGAAGAAGGCGCCGCCCCGTCCTACGCGCCGACCAACGCGGTGGACTGCACCGATCCCAACAACTCCATCAACTGCCAGACTCCCCCGATCGACTCACCTCTGGTGGTCGGGACCGCCGAGCCGGGTTCGCCGTTCCGGGACTGATCAGGGCCTCAGCCCTTTTCGGCCCGTTCGCGAATACCCTCCAGCGTCGCGCGCATGGAGTCCCGGAACTGGGCCAGACGGTTGTCGACGATCGCCTGTGCCCGGTGAGGTTCCCGCTCGATGAGCATCGACACCCCCGAGGGTCCGGGCCCGATCCGCGCGCGATAGCCCAACCGGGTTCCCTCAGCCGCTGGGGTCAGGTCGAATGCCCATGTGGCTGAAGCGTTTTCCGGGTCGCCGACGGCCCACTCGAACGCCCGCGGCGGGTCGAAAACGACGATCTCGGATCGCGTCGTCCACTCCCCCACGGCCGGATGCCGATTGCGGCCGAGGAACTGCGCCCCCAATGCCGGACCGCTGAACCCATCAGCCCATTCGACGCTGAGCAGTTCGGTGCTGAACCGCGGCATCAACCCGATGTCGGTGACGACGTCCCACACCCGCTGCGGAGGCGCAGCGATATCCACGCTGACCGACGCCTCGGGTTGACTCACAGCATCATCGGCAGCAGGAACATCCGCACGCAGGTGGTGAACAGCAGCACCAGACCGGTCAGGATCAGCGCCACCTGAATCTTGGGTGCGGTGAATTTCGTTGCCACACTGGCGAAGAACAACACCAAAGCGAACAGCACGGCCAGCATCACGTAGCGGGTACTGGTGTTGCTGGCCTCGTCGGCCTCGGTCAGGCTGGCCTCGGCCTTGGTCGAGAACTCATCGGCCTGAAGCTGGGCCGGCACCACATAGCTGCTCAGGTTCAGCGGCGTGCCGTCGGGCACCCGCGCCGGATTGCCGTCGCCGTCCACCGGAACGGTTCCCAGCCACTCCTTCTGCGCGCGGTCCAGCGCCGGGGAGAACCGGTCCCGCAGGAATCCGGCCCGGTCCTTCTGCTTGGCCGCCGTCGCCTCCACCCAGGAGATCCACATCTGCGAGTCGACCACCGATTGGCTGGAGGCCTCCGAGGCCGCCCGGTTGGCGTCGCTGCGCTGGATGGCCGAGGCCGACTGCGCATCGGACTGCGCGTTGGACCATTGACTGGCCTGGAACGACGCCCACGTCGTTGCCACCGCTGCCACGGCCAGGATGATCGCCGTCCACGAGTCGAGCATCCGCTGCCGTCGCTCCCAGGGGTCCTCGGGTTCGACGGGCACGATGTCGGTGCCCAGCATCTCGTCGACGAGATGGTCGACCTTGTCCAGAACGCTCTCGTCGGCGTCGACGTCGGTGTCCGCCACACCTGCTCCTCGGGTCTTGCGGGCAAAGAGTTGTGCCGACAGTGTGCCCCGGTCCGCCACAGCTTTCCGGCATTTCGGCGGCTGATCGCCATCGGGGTTACGCTTCCGGTGTGTGGTCCCAGCGGAAATGCGCTGCACGGATAACGCCGAGCGGAGCGTTCCGGCGGTCGGACTGTGAGCGCCTGCAACGCAGGCCCCCGGCCCGCAACCAGCACTGGGCCGACTCCGTCACCCGGCCGCAACGGGTGCTCAACTTCGCCACCTGGATCGCCGCGGCGCTGACCGCAACCCTCGGGATTCTGCAGACGCTGACCGGGAGCGGCGTGCTGTATATCGGCCTGATCAACCTGGCCATCGCCGCGGTGTTCCTGGCCATCCCCTTCCTGCACCGGTTCGGCGACATGATCGCCGCACTGGTTTTCGTCATCGTCTCCTTCACCTCGCTGACATTCGTCGGCTCCCAGATCGGCACCGACTCGGGCGTGCAGTTCTACTACCTGGTCTCGGCGTCACTGGCGGTGCTGGTCCTGGGCATGGATCACCTGATCCTGGCGGGTTCGACGGTGGCCGTGGGCGCGGGCCTGGTGATCGCCTTGCAGTTCCTGGTGCCGCAGGACACCGGGATTCAGCCCCAGTGGGCGCTCAATGCGGGGTTCGTGTTCACCACGGCCGGCGCCTGCCTGCTGATGTTCACCACCGTCTGGTACGCCATGCGCGAGGTGCAACGCGCGGAGGAAGCCATGGAGGTGGAATACGAACGCTCCGAAGCACTGCTGGCCAATATCCTGCCCGCCACGGTCGCCGAGAAGCTGAAGGATCCGGCGCACGGCACCATCGCCGACCGCTACGACGACGCCTCGGTGCTGTTCACCGACATCGCCGGCTACACCGAACGCGCCAGCGACATGGATCCCACCGAACTGGTCCGCTTCCTCGACCGGCTCTACACCACCTTCGACCGTCTGGTCGATCGGCACGGCCTGGAGAAGATCAAGACCACCGGCGACGGCTACATGGTGGTCAGCGGGGTACCGACCCCGCGACCCGACCACGTGGAGGCGATCGCCGCGCTGGCACTGGACATTTCCAAGGCTGTCGCCGGCCTACGCGACCCGCAGGGCAACCCGGTGCCGATACGCATGGGCATCGCCTGCGGGCCGGTGGTCGCCGGCGTGGTGGGCGCCCGCCGGTTCTTCTACGACGTGTGGGGCGATGCCGTCAACGTCGCCTCGCGGATGGAGTCCACCGATCCGCCGGGCCGGATTCAGGTGCCGGAGAACGTCTACGAACGCCTGCGCCACGAATTCATCCTCGAGCAGCGCGGCGACGTCGACGTCAAGGGCAAAGGTGTGATGCGCACCTGGCTCCTGGTGGACCGCAGGCCGGCATACGGCCTGCCGATAGAAACCGTCGATGATCTGACCGTCGAACCCGTGGAAAGCCGGACCGGCTAGATGGCCGATGTCACCCGCCGCGACGCATTGACTCTCGCCGGCGCTGTCACCCTGGCGGCAATAGCCGGCAGCGCACCCGCCTCCGCTGCCCCCACCACCTCCGGCGTGATCCTCCCCCGCGCAGCCTGGGGTGCACGCCCGCCGCGCCCCGGCGGAGAACCGCAGACCATCACCCGGATGACCGTCCACCACTCCGCCGTCGCCCTGCCCGACAACCGCGGCATCGTGGCCCGCCTGCAGCAGCATCAGCGCTACCACATGGACGACAAGGGCTGGGTCGACATCGCCTACCACTACGCGGTCGACCGCAACGGCAACATCTTCACCCTGCGCGACACCGCCATCGCCGGCGACACCGCGACCGACTACAACACCGAAGGCCACTTCCTGGTCCTCTGCGAAGGAGACTTCGACCAGGAGCAGGTCTCCGAGGCCCAACTCAACGGTGCCGCCCTGATATTCGCCTGGGCTGCAGAGCAATTCGGCATCACGACCAATACTCTGGCCAGCCACAAGGAAGTCACCCCGGTCACGTCCTGTCCCGGGACGACCCTGGAAGCCCACATGACCTCCGGCGATCTGAAACGCCGCATCGACGATGTCATCGCAACCGGATTCGCCCTCACGCCGATAGGCGCTCAGCAGGCCGCCCCGATCGTCGCCGCGATCGAAGCCGGCACTCGCTAACCCCGATTGTCTCGCTCCTCCGCCGCCTCGTTCCTACGGCGGCATCGTCGACTCGACGACGCGCTACATCACCTTCGACAGGAACGCCTTGGTGCGCTCGTGCTGCGGGTTGCTCAGCACCTCGCGCGGCGCCCCGCTCTCGACGATCACCCCACCGTCCATGAACACCAGTTGGTCGGCGACCTCGCGGGCGAACCCCATCTCGTGCGTCACCACGATCATCGTCATCCCCGCGGCGGCAAGCTTCTTCATCACAGCCAACACCTCACCGACCAGTTCGGGGTCCAGCGCGGAGGTCGGCTCGTCGAAGAGCATCAGCTTGGGGTCCATGGCCAGCGCCCGGGCGATCGCCACCCGCTGCTGCTGACCGCCCGACAACTGCGCCGGGTAGGCGTCGGCCTTTTCCGACAATCCAACCTGCTCCAGCAGTTCACGCGCGCGCTCGGTAGCGGCGGCCTTCTTGGCGCCTTTGACGTGAATCGGCGCCTCGACGATGTTGTCCAGGGTGGTTCGGTGCGGGAACAGGTTGAAGTGCTGGAACACCATGCCGATGTCGCGGCGCTGCTTGGCGGCGTCCCGCGGGGACATCTCGTAGAGCTTGCCGGCCTTCTCCCGGTACCCGATCAGATCGCCGTCGACGTACAAACGCCCGGCGGAGACGGTCTCGAGGTGGTTGATGCACCGCAGGAAGGTCGACTTGCCCGAACCGGACGGCCCGACGAGCACCAGCACCTGGCCGCGTTCGACGGACAGGGTCACGCCCTTGAGCACCTGCAGGGCTCCGAAGCTCTTGCAGACGGTTTCGGCCCGCACCATCTCGGTCATACGTGCCCCGCCTCGGTCTGCGCCTTGGCAAGTGCCTCAAGCTGTTTGGTCGTCAACTTCCGGGAGATGCCCTTGGAGAAGTACTTCTCCAGGTAGTACTGACCCACCATGAGGATGCTCGTCACGATCAGGTACCAGGTCGCGGCGACCAGCAGCAACGGGACCGGTTCAAAGGTCCGCGCCGCGATCTCACGCGAGGCGATGCTGTAGAGGTCATAGGAATACGGCACCGCGGTGACCAGTGAGGTGGTCTTCAGCATGCTGATCAACTCGTTGCCCGTGGGCGGGATGATCACCCGCATTGCCTGCGGAAGGACCGTGCGGCGCATCGTCATTCCCCATGACATGCCCAACGCCGTCGACGCCTCGGTCTGGCCCTCCGGCACGGACGTGATTCCGGCGCGGATGATTTCGGCCATGTAGGCCGCCTCGTTGAGGCCCAGTCCGATGACCGCCAGCAGGAACGGGATGGACAGGCTCTGCAGATTGAGGTGAAAGAATGTGGGCCCGAACGGAATTCCCAACTGGACTTTCTGGTAGATCGTCGGAAGCAGACCCCAGAACACCAACTGGACGTAGACGGGCGTGCCGCGGAATATCCACAGGAACACCCACGCCACCGCCTGGAACACCGGGTTGGGCGACAGTCGCATCACCGACAACACGATGCCCAGCACGACGCCGAGCGCCATCGCGTAGACGGTCAACTGCAGGGTGTTCCAGACCCCGAGAAGTATCCGTTCGTTGAACAGATACTTCGTGTAGGTGGCCCACCCGTAGGCGGGGTTGGTGGCCGCGCCGTAGAGGAACAGCCCGACCAGAACGACGATGACACCAGCGCCCACCCACCGGCCCGGATGCCGCAACGGGACGGCGTCGATCGCGGCGGGGGACGACTGCTGCGCGGTCATGCCTACTTGACGGCGCCGTTGATGACAGGTTTCTCGATGAGGCCGGACTCCACACCCCAGTTGGTGGCGATGGTCTTGTAGTCACCGGTCTTGATCAGATGCTCGAGCGCCTTCTGCAGCGACTGCGCCAGCGGCGAGCCCTTCTTCACCGGCCACCCGTAGGGCGCCGAATCGAACACCGGCCCGGCCGCCTCGAGTTTGCCGTTGCTCTGCTTGATCGCCCAGGCGGTCACCGGCGAGTCCGCCGACATCGCATCGGCCTGGCCGAGGACCACAGCATTGGTGGCGGCATCCTGGCTGTCGAACTTGATGATCTCGATCTCCGGCTTACCCGCGTCGACACACTTCTTGCTCTTGGCCGGAAGTTCGTCGGTCTCCTCGGTGGTCGTGGCCTGCACGGCGACCTTCTTGCCGCAGGCGTTGTTCGGGTCGATCCCCGCTCCGGCCTTCTGCGCCCATTGGATGCCCGCCGAGTAGTAGGTGACGAAGTCCACCTGCTTCTCGCGCTCCTTGGTGTCGGTGAACGAGGACATGCCGACGTTGTAGGTGCCGCCGTCGATGGACGGGATGATCTTGGCGAAGTCGGACTCGCGGTAGTCGGCGGTCAGACCCATCGTCGAGGCGATGGCGTTCATCAGGTCGACGTCGAAGCCGACGATCTTGCCGGCCTCGTCCTTGAACTCGTTCGGCGTATACGGGATGTTGACGCCGACGACGAGCTTGCCGGACTTCTTGATGTCCTCCGGGACAGCGGCCGCGATCTCGTCGACCTTCGGCGGCTTGACCTCGACGGTGGACTGGCTCGGTCCGGCCGCGGTGCCCGATCCGGACTCGGTGTTCTTCGCGCAGCCCGACAGCGTCAGGGCACCAGCCATGGCGACCACCGCCGCGGTCCGCCACCAGCGCTGTCCAATGTCTTGTCCTGTGAACACGGTTGCCCCTTTTCTCTGCTGACCTGGCATCGGTTGGAATCCCGCCGCGCCACAAGGAAACTACAGCCCATCAGCACTATCGGCTTGCCGAAGCACAACTTGCCGAAACCGACCGTTGGCCGTCTTGTAGGGTTATCCACCATGACAACTACGTACACGCACTCGGGTGACCACCCGACTCTGTTCCACCAGGTGTGGAAATCCACTGTTCTGTCCGGCGTTCTGGCGATTGCCCTCGGCGCGCTGGTGCTGGCGTGGCCCGGAAAGACCCTGCTGGTGGCGGCCGTGCTGTTCGGCATTTACCTGCTGGTCTCCGGTATCGCTCAGGTAGCCCTCGCCTTCGGACTGCATTCCACGGCGGGCAGCAGAATTCTGCTGTTCATCAGCGGCGCTGCATCGTTAATCTTGGCTGTGTTGGCATTCCGCCACTTCGGCTCCGAGCCCGGCACGGCACTGCTTCTGCTGGCTATCTGGATCGGCATCGGGTTCATCTTCCGCGGCGTCGCGGCCACCGCGACGGCCTTCAGCGAGTATCGCGGGACCCCCGGGCGCGGATGGGGAGTATTTTTCGGCCTGGTCTCGATCCTCGCCGGAGTCATCGTCCTCGGTTACCCGTTCGACTCCCTGGTCACCCTGACCCTGGTCGTCGGCATCTGGCTGATCGTGATCGGTGTCTTCGAGATCATCGCGGGCTTGCAGCTTCGCAAGACCGGCACCGAGGTCCGCTCCGCGGTCAACGAGGTACTCGGCCGCTGACAACCACCCGACGGGCGCGGATTGCAGCTTCCACGCTGTGCAATCCGCGCCCGTCGGCGTCACCGGCCCGGGTAACCTGACACTCGTCTCCGTCCCTACCAGGTGAAGCGGGAAACATGACTGAGCATCCGGAGTCTTCGGGCGGTTCCTTCACCCCGCCGGCCGCCCCACCGCCGCCGGCCGGTGCTCCACCGAATCCCTACGCGTACCCGCCCGGGCCCCCGTCTGGCCCCTACGGAGGCGCTTACCCTCCTCCGCCCATGCCGTACGCGGACTACTACGGCGGCGCCCCAGCCGTCATGCGCAACGGCCTCGGCGTCGCCGCACTGATCACCGGCATCCTGGGGCTGTTCGGGTCATGCTCGGTGGTGTTCGGCGTTCTGCTCGGGATCACCGCGATCATCTTCGGACTCGTCGCACGCGGCCGGGTCAAACGGGGCCAGGCCAACAACGGCGGAATGGCGACGGCCGGCATCATCCTGGGCGTCCTGGCGATCATCCTCAGCATCGTCTGGGTCATGTGGGTGTTCAAGGGTGCCGACGTCCCGCAGTTCTTCGACTGCCTCAATAACGCCGGGGACGACAGCGTGAAGTCGGACCTGTGCACCAGCGATTTCGAGGAGCGAGTGGCTGAACTGTTCGGGCAGCCGGCGCCGAGGAGCTGATTCACTTCCCCGGGAAGTACTTGACGATGCCCTCCTGGACGACTGTCGCGACCACCTCACCGGCCGGGCTGAAGAAATGGCCCATTCCCAGTCCGCGGGACTCGGCGGCCACCGGAGACGCAGTGGAATAGAGCACCCATTCGCCGAAGTCGACCTGGCGGTGGAACCACACCGAATGGTTGATGGTGACGGCGAAAATCCGGTCCCATCCCCATGACAACCCATGGGTGGTGATGATCGAGTCCAGCACCGTGGTGTCGGACGAATACACCATCGCCGCGGTGTGCAGCACCGGGTCGTCGGGCATCTCACCCGCAGCGGTCATCCACACCCGGTTGCGATCGAGTCGTTCGCCTTTGTCCCGCATCACCCACGCCGGGTCGTTGATATACCGCCACTCGATGGGCCGCATCGCGTTCGCAAAGTGGGGCACCACCTTCTCGTACCCGACGAGAACGTCATCGATACCCGGAAGATTATGCGGCTCAGGCACTTTCGGCGCAGGGAAGTTGTGCTCCAGACCGTGTCCGCCGGCCAGGTAGGACACCAGCGCAGTGGCGAGCAGCTTTCCGTTCTGCATGGCGTCGACACGGCGATTGGCGAACCGCCTCTCGTCGCGCAGTCGTACGACGTGAAACTCGATGTCCTGGGTGGGATCGCCGCCGGCGATGAAGTGCACCGACAGGGCGCTGGGCGGCAGGTCATGGTCGAGGGTGCGACTTGCGGCGGTGAAGGCCTGGGCCATCAACTGACCACCGAAGGTCCGGACCGGATTCTTGCGGGGATGACGCCCGGAGAAAACATCGGCCGCCAGCGGAGTCAGTTCCAGAATCGCCAGCAGTTCCTCGAAATCGGACATCTCCGAGGACTGCACGATTCCGACTCCCGTTCGCTAGTGGTCGTTCTCCCCGATCCGGTGGACGTGAATCAGATTGGTCGAGCCTACTGTGCCCGGCGGAGCGCCTGCGAGGATGACGACCAGGTCACCGCGCTGGAATCGGCCCATCTCCAGGAAGGCGTGGTCGACCTGGCGGATCATGTCGTCGGTGCTGTCCTTGTGCGACACGATGAACGTCTCGACTCCCCAGCTCAGCGCCAATTGGCTGCGCATCTCCGGGGCCGTGACGAAGGCCAGCAGCGGCAGATGGCTGTGCAGCCGCGCCACCCGGCGCACGGTATCGCCGGAGGAGGTGAACGCCACCAGGGCTTTGGCGTCGAGACGTTCACCGATATCGCGGGCGGCGTAGGAGATCACGCCCCGCTTGGTGCGCGGAACGTGGATCAGCGGCGGCGGGTCATTGGAGCCCTCCTCGACGGCGCAGATGATCCGAGCCATCGTTCGCACCGCCTCCAGCGGATACTTGCCCACCGAGGTCTCACCGGACAGCATCACCGCATCGGCGCCGTCGAGCACCGCGTTGGCGACGTCGGAGGCCTCAGCCCGGGTCGGCCGGGAACTCTCGATCATCGATTCCAGCATCTGGGTCGCCACGATCACCGGCTTCGCATTCTCCCGGGCGATCTGGATAGCCCGCTTCTGCACCAGCGGAACCTGCTCCAGCGGCAGTTCCACTCCGAGGTCTCCGCGGGCCACCATGATGGCATCGAAGGCGACCACGATCTCCTCGAGATTGGCCACGGCTTCGGGTTTCTCCAGCTTCGCGATCACCGGCACCCGGCGACCCACGCGGTCCATCACTTCACGGACGAGTTCGACGTCCGCCGGCGAGCGCACGAATGACAGCGCGACCAGATCCACGCCCAGCTTGAGCGCGAACTCCAGGTCGGCAATGTCCTTCTCCGACATGGCCGGAACCGAGAATGCCATGCCGGGCATGGACAGTCCCTTGTTGTTGCTGACCGGCCCGCCTTCGGTCACGGTGCACACCACATCGTCGCCGTCGATGTGCT
This sequence comes from uncultured Actinomycetes bacterium, assembly GCA_903884065.1. Lineage (GTDB taxonomy): Bacteria > Actinomycetota > Actinomycetes > Mycobacteriales > Mycobacteriaceae > Mycobacterium. The sequence continues at coordinate 11,282 of CAISDL010000136.1, forward strand.
CGACGATCACCGCCACCTTGCCGTCGTCCACCAGCATCCGGTCCCCTGGCTTGGCGTCCTTCGAGAGCTGCTTGTAGGTGGTCGAGACGCGGTCGTGGGTGCCCTCGCAGTCCGCCACGGTGATACGGACGGTCTCGCCGTTGGCCCATTCGGTGGGCCCGTCCTTGAACCGGCCGAGCCGTATCTTGGGTCCCTGCAGGTCGGCGAGAATGCCGACCGCGCGGCCGGTTTCGTCGGCGGCCTTGCGGACCCGGGCGTAGGAGGCCTCGTGATCCTTGTAGTCGCCGTGGCTGAAGTTCATTCGGGCGACGTCCATTCCGGCCTCGACCAAGGCTTTCACCATGTCGTCGCTGTCGGTGGCCGGGCCGAGAGTACAGACGATCTTTGCGCGCCGCGTCACGACGCCTGAGCATAGTCCGGAAGGTGCGCCTAGGAACCGATCATTGTGGGAACCAGCGGAAACCCGGGCAGATTCCGAACGATGGTCCACACCACTGCGAGCACCGCGACGACGGTGAGGACCACCGGAGTGAAGGCCCGCTGTCCGCGGCGAACCCGCCAGAGCGTCCACAACGCCAGCAGTGGCAGGCCGACCAGGAAAAAGACGTTGTCCACCGCAGCAGCCGACAGATCACCGTGCAGAAGGTCGTAGGTCATCCGCAGTCCGCCGCAGCCAGGGCAGTTCCAGCCGGTGAGGGCTTTGAACATGCATGGCGGAAACAACGATCCGGACCGATGCGGATCCACCAGACCCACGTAGGTCAACGCCGCCGCGGCCGCCAGCCCGGATCCCAGTCCGGCGTACAGGCGTACCCGGGCGGATTCAGCTCGCTCGGTCACGCTCTCCAGCATGCCAGCGCTCAATCCTTGCCGACGCTTCCTTCACCCCAGAGCAGGCGCTTGAGCGTCTTACCAACCTTGGGCTGTGGCGCGTCCTCATCGGATTCCGGGTCATCGGGTTCCACATCGGCGTGCACCTCGACGGCCGACTCGAGCTTGAGCTCAGGCTTCGGCTCAGGCTCAGGCTCAGGCTCAGGCTCGGGCGCTGCGACGTCGACCGACTCGACCTCGTCGGCGGTCTCGACATCGTCGACCACGAGTTCGGCGTCGGCCGCCTCGACGACCGCCGCGTCCTCGACCACCAGTTCAGCCTCGGTCTCTTCGACGACCCCGGATTCGGCGTCGTCGACGATGACGCGGTCCGCTGCGGAGTCGTCATCGATGACGACGACATCTGCGTCGGAGTCGTCGTCAGCCTCGGACTCGTAGACCACCACGGTTTCGGTCTCGTCCGCAGCGGGGCTCTCGTAGACGACGACAACCTCGTCGTCGACGGGGTGCTCGACACCATCGACGACGTCCTCGGAAACACCATCGACCTCGTCCTCGGAGACCTCCGTCTCGGAAACCTCGTCCTCGGAAAACTCGGTCTCGACGGGCACGATGAATTCGGTCTTCTCGCCATCCGTCTCGAACGCGATGTCACCCACGGCCGCCGAATCCTCGGTCTCATGCTCACCGGCCACGGTCGCGGCTGCCACGATGCCGCTGCCCTTGGCCGCAGCCACCAGGTCCTCGGCCCATTCCTCCACCAACGACTCCTCGTGCGGAGCATCCAACGACTCCTCGTGCGGAGCATCCAGGGGTTGCCGGCCGCGCAGTGTCGCGGGATCCTCGCGGCCCTTGGGTGCCAGCAGGAAGTACACCAGCGCACCGATGAACACGAACACGGCGGTGAACACGTTGACGCGGATGCCGGCGATGTGGGTCGCGGTGTCGTCGCGCATCAACTCGACCCCGAACCGTCCGACGCAGTAGGCCGCCACGTAGAGCGCGAACAGCCGGCCGTGGCCGAGTCGGAACCTGCGGTCCGCCCAGATCAGGAAGACGAAGACCAGCAGATTCCACAGCAGTTCGTACAGGAACGTCGGGTGGACGACGGCGGCCACCTGTCCGGTCGACACACCGTCGAGGGAGTGCACGTCGACCACACCCGATGAATCGCGGCGGTAGAAGATCTCCATGCCCCACGGCACGGTGGTCTCGCGGCCGTAGAGTTCCTGGTTGAAGTAGTTGCCCAGCCGGCCGATCGCCTGCGCCAGAACGACGCCGGGGGCCACCGCGTCACCGAAGGCGGGAAGCGGAATTCCCTTGCGTCGGCAGCCGATCCACGCACCGACCGCGCCCAGGGCGACCGCGCCCCAGATACCCAGGCCGCCCTCCCAGATCCGGGCCGCCGCGCCGATGCCGGCACCGCCGGGCCCGAAGTAGGTCTTCCAGTCGGTCAGCAGGTGGTAGAGCCGGCCGCCGATCAGGCCGAACGGCACCGCCCAGAGGGCAATGTCGTAGATCACGCCGCGCTCGCCGCCCCTGGCTACCCAGCGACGGTCGCCGATCACCAGGGCCGCGATGATCCCGGCGATGATGCACAGGGCGTAGGCCCGGATCGGGAACGGACCCAGATACCAGACGCCCTGCGCCGGGCTCGGGAAGTAGGCAAGCACGGTTGTGGTCACGGAGCAGGCACTTTCTCTCGAACCCCGACAGCAAGTTCCTCGGTCAGAGTGCGGACCGCGGCGACCCCGTCATCGGCGAGTGCCGACACCAGGGCAGAACCGACGATAACCCCGTCGGCGAAGTGTGCGATCTCGGCAGCCTGCGCGCGCGAGCGCACGCCCAAGCCGACCCCGACCGGGATGTCGGAGATTTCCTTGACGCGGCGTACCAGGTCCGGTGCGGCCTGTGACACCACATCGCGGGCCCCGGTCACACCCATGGTCGAGGCGGCGTAAACGAAGCCGCGGGACGCCTCGACCGTGCGGGCGAGCCGTTCGGGGGTCGACGACGGCGCCACCAGGAAGATGCGGTCGAGGTCGTGGGCGTCAGCGGCAGCCAACCACGCCTCGGCCTCGTCCGGGATCAGGTCGGGGGTGATCATGCCCAGGCCGCCGGCGGCTGCCAGATCCCGGGCGAACGCGTCAACGCCGTAGTGCAACACCGGATTCCAGTAACTCATCACCACAGCGTTCCCGCCGGCGGCGCTGATGGCCTCCACCGCGCGGAGGGCGTCGCTCACCCGGACACCGCCCTGCAGCGCCGATTCCGTCGCGTCCGCGATCACCGGACCGTCCATACCGGGGTCGGAATAGGGCACGCCGACCTCGATGATGTCGCAATCCCGGCTCATCGCCACCATCGCGTCGATCGAGGTCGCCACGTCCGGGTAGCCGGTGGGCAGGTAGCCGATCAGGGCCGCGCGGCCCTCGGCCCGGCAGCGGTCGAAGACCGGTCCGAGTCGACCGGCCGGGCTGTGCGCGACCGTCATGACGCTCCCGGATCCTGTCCAGGACGACCAGCAGAGTCGAGCAGACCGAACCAGCGGGCGGCGGTTTCGACGTCCTTGTCACCACGCCCTGAGAGGTTCACCAGGATGATCGCCTCGGGCCCCAATTCTGCCGCCAGGTCGATCGCACCGGCGATCGCGTGCGCGGACTCGATTGCGGGGATGATGCCCTCCAGTCGGCACAGCAACCGGAAGGCCTCCATGGCCTGCGCGTCGGTGATCGGGCGGTATTCGGCCCGGCCGGAGTCCTTGAGGAAGGCGTGCTCCGGCCCGACGCCCGGGTAGTCCAAGCCGGCCGAGATGGAATGGGATTCGATGGTCTGACCGTCGCGGTTCTGCATCACGTAGGAGTAGGAACCCTGGAATGCCCCGGGTGTGCCCCCGGCGAAAGTCGCGGCGTGCCGACCCGTCTCGACGCCGTCGCCGCCGGCCTCGTAGCCGATCAACCGCACGCCAGGATCGTCGATGAACGGGTGGAAGATGCCGATCGCGTTCGACCCGCCGCCGATACAGGCGGTCACCGCGTCCGGCAGTCGGCCGACCTGAGCCAGCATCTGAGCGCGCGACTCCAAACCGACCACTCGCTGGAAATCGCGCACCATCATGGGGAACGGATGAGGACCGGCGGCCGTACCGAAGCAGTAGTAGGTGTCATCCGCGTGCGCCACCCAGTCCCGGAAGGCCTCGTTGACAGCGTCCTTCAGCGTCTTCGAACCAGACTGCACCGCAACGACTTCGGCGCCCAGCAGCCGCATCCGCGCGACGTTGAGGGCCTGCCGGGCGGTGTCCACCGCGCCCATGTAGACCACGCACTCCAGTCCCAGCAGCGCGCAGGCGGTGGCGGTGGCGACGCCGTGCTGGCCGGCTCCGGTCTCGGCGATGACCCGGGTCTTGCCCATCTGGCGGGCCAGCAGGGCCTGCCCGAGGACGTTGTTGATCTTGTGCGAGCCGGTGTGGTTGAGGTCTTCGCGCTTGAGGAAGATCCGCGCTCCCCCGGCGTGCTCGCTCAGCCGCGACGCCTCATACAGCGGTGAGGGCCGCCCCGCGTAGTGGGTCTGCAACCGGTCGAGTTCGTCGAGGAAGGTCTGATCCGCGCGAGCCTTCTCGTAGGCGGCGGTGACTTCCTCGATGACCGCCATCAGCGCCTCGGGGATGAAACGTCCCCCGAACACCCCGAAGTGGCCGCGAGCATCCGGGTCGTGGATCGTCGGCTCGGCGACCGCCGCGCTGGCCCGCGGCAATTCGGCATCAGCCGCGCTGGCCCGCGGAAGGGAGGGAATGGAGGTATCAGCCATGTCGGATCTGACGCTCGCGAGTCAGCGGACCGGTTTCGGACAGGACGGGTGCGCCCCTGCAGTCACCAGATCGGACACCGCCGTGCGGGGATCGCCGCTGGTCACCAGGCCTTCGCCGACCAGCACGGCATCCGCCCCGGCACCGGCGTAGGCCAGCAGATCCGCGGGTCCGCGCACCCCCGACTCGGCGATCCGGATGATCTTGGACGGCAACCCCGGGGCGATCCTGCCGAAGCAGTCCCGGTCGACCGTGAGGGTTTTCAGATCCCGGGCGTTGACGCCGATGACCGAGGCGCCGGCCTGCAGGGCGCGGTCGGCCTCCTCCTCGGTGTGCACCTCCACCAGTGCCGTCATACCCAGGGACTCCGTGCGGTCGAGCATCGAGACCAGGGCGGGCTGCTCGAGGGCCGCCACGATGAGCAACAGCATGTCGGCGCCGTGGGCGCGGGCTTCGTGAATCTGGTACGGCCGAATGATGAAGTCCTTGCGCAGCACCGGGATCGTGACGGCGGCCCGGACTGCGTCCAGGTCGGCGAGTGATCCGTTGAACCGGCGCTCCTCGGTGAGCACGCTGATCACCCGGGCACCACCGTTCTGGTAGGCCCGCGCCAGTTCGGCGGGGTCGGCGATCGGGGCGAGTTGTCCTCGCGACGGGCTGGCCCGCTTCACTTCGGCGATGACGGCGATTCCGGGGGCGCGCAAGGCTGCCATCACGTCGCGCGGCGGCGGCGCGGAGGCGGCTGCGGCCTTCACCTCGGCCAGGCTGACCAGCGCCTCGCGCGCGGCAACGTCAGCGCGAACTCCCTCGAGAATGGAGTCGAGAACGGTTGCCGAACTCATGACTTCGGGATCCCCTCCGGCAGTGCCTGACGATGACGCTGGTGTCTGGGAAAGGGTAGCCGTCCGGTAGCTGGCATCCATCACCGACCCTCTTTCTCAGAGCGGGTGTCGGTCGGGTCGCGGCCCTCGTCGAGCGCGTCCCACATGCTGCGGTCGGACGCGCCGTTGCTCACGACTCCGGCCGTCCCGGCCACTGCGTACTTGGTGACCTGATGGCCGGCGGACACCGCGCTGCGCATCAGCAGCACCGCGGCCAGCAGCACAGCCAGCGCAGCGACCAGGGTGACCACCGCGCCGGTCGGATGGCGTTCACTGGACACCAGCGTCGCCACACCGACTCCGGCGAGTTCGGCGCCCCGGGGCCCGACGTCGGGCGTCACCATCAGGGTGATCCCCAGGTAGCCCAACGCGAACGAGACCACCGCCAACAGCACCGCCACCGCCCGCAACAGCCAGCCCCGGACCGCAAGGCCGGCCAGGGCAGCCGCGAACAGCAGCACCGCCAGTGGCAGCAGCGCGGTCGACCAGGCCGCACCGTTGAGGCTGACGGTCTTCGGCGGACCGAGGCCGTCGAAGGAGCCCACCGACACCCACGGGAGCCGGGATGCCACCCACAAGGCGAGCGCGGAGGCCACCAACAGCAGTTGGGCGACCCGGATCACGGGGCGCCCAGTGTCTCGGCGGCCGCGATGGCACTCAGCACGGCTTTGGCCTTGTTGGCGGCCTCGTTGTATTCGTAGGGCCCGTTGGAGTCGGCCACCACGCCACCGCCGGCCTGGACGTAGGCGATGCCGGCGCGCATCAGCGCGGTGCGGATGGCGATCGCGAAGTCGGCATTGCCGGCGAAGTCCAGATAGCCCACCACGCCGCCGTAGAGGCCGCGACGGGTCATCTCCACCTCCTCGATGAGCTCCATCGCGCGCACCTTGGGCGCACCGGAGAGGGTGCCGGCCGGGAAACACGCCGTCACCGCATCCAAAGCGCTGCGCCCCTCGGCCAGGTGGCCGGTGACCGTCGACACCAGGTGCATGACGTGGCTGTAGCGCTCGATGTGGCTGTAGTCCTCGACCCGCACGGTCCCCGGGACGCAGACCCGGCCGAGGTCGTTGCGGCCGAGGTCGACCAGCATCAGATGCTCGGCACGTTCCTTCTCGTCGCAGAGCAGGTCCTTCTCCAGCAGCTGGTCCTCCTCCTCGGTACGCCCGCGCCACCGGGTCCCGGCGATGGGGTGGGTGGTGGCCCACCCGTCCTGCACGGTGACCAAGGCCTCGGGGCTGGATCCGACGATCGAAAATGCTGTTCCCCCAACGTCATCGGGGATTTGCATCAGGTACATGTACGGGCTCGGGTTGGACACCCGCAGCATCCGGTAGACGTCGATGGGATCGGCCGCGGTGTCTATCTCGAAACGCTGCGAGGGCACCACCTGAAAGGCCTCGCCGGCCTCGATCTCGGAGACCAGGCGCTCCACCACGGCGCTGTAGTCCTCCAGCGTGCGCTGGGCGCGCGGCCGCGGCTCCGGCCGGGCGAACGTGGCCACGCTGGATCCCAGCGGTTGGCCGAGTGCGCGGGTCATGACGTCCAGCCGCGAGACCGCCGCGTCGTACGCCTCGTCGACCCGCTCGTCGTGGCCGTCCCAATTGACGGCGTTGGCGATCAGGGTGATGGTGCCCTCGTGGTGGTCGACCGCCGCAAGGTCGGTGGCCAGCAGCAGCAGCATGTCCGGCAGGCCGAGGTCGTCGACGGCCAGTTCGGGCAACCGCTCCAGACGCCGGACGAAGTCGTAGGCGAAGTAGCCGACCAGGCCACTGGACAGCGGCGGCATGCCCGCGAGCGGGCCCGTGGACAGCAGGTCCATGGTGGCGCGCAGCGCCTCCAACGGGTCGCCACCACTGGGTGCGCCCTGCGGGGTGGACCCCAGCCAGACGGCCTGCCCGTCGCGCACGGTCAACGCCGCGGGCGCCCCGGCGCCGATGAACGACCATCGCGACCACGAGCGGCCGTTCTCGGCGGATTCGAGCAGGAAGGTTCCCGGGCGGTTGTCGGCCAGCTTGCGGTACGCCGAGAGCGGGGTCTCGCTGTCGGCGAGCACCTTGCGGGTCACCGGGACCACCCGGTGCTCGGCGGCCAGCGCGCGGAACTCGGCGCGGGTGGTCGTGGACTGCACGCGCTCTATCCTCCCAGACCTGTTCGGCACTCCCGACCGCCGTTCGGCTGGACTAGGTTGGCAGGCATGACCCAGATCAATCGGGGCGACCGTGCACCGGACTTCGACCTGCCCGACCAGACCGGCACGACACGCTCGCTGTCCAGCCTGCTCGCCGACGGCCCGATCGTCTTGTTCTTCTACCCGGCGGCGATGACGCCCGGGTGCACCAGGGAGGCCTGCCACTTCCGCGATCTGGCAAGTGAGTTCTCCGCACTCGGCGCCACCCGGGTCGGCATCAGTACCGACGCCGTCGACAAGCAGGCCCGCTTCGCCGACTCCCAGCGCTTCGACTATCCCCTGCTTTCCGACGAAGGCGGGTCGGTAGCCGAAAGCTACGGCGTCAAGCGCGGACTACTCGGCAAATTCCTGCCGGTCAAGCGGACCACGTTCGTGATCGGCACCGACCGCACGGTGCTGGAGGTGATCTCCAGCGAGGTCAACATGGACACCCACGCCGACAAGGCGCTGGAGGTCTTGCGGACCCACTCCTCGGCCTAACAAGGCTCGTCGAGCGTCGCCCCAGCGCGCATTTCGCCGCCAACCGTCGCACGTGAGCGACGCTCGAGGGTCAGCGCTCGGGTGCCAGCAGCAGATCAGCGTCGAAGCAGGTGTGCTCGCCGGTGTGGCAGGCCGCACCCTGCTGGTCGACCTCGAGCAGCACGGTGTCGCCGTCGCAGTCCAGTCGTACCGAGTGGACGTGCTGGGTGTGCCCGGACGTCTCGCCCTTGACCCAGTACTGGCCGCGGGAGCGCGAGAAGTAGGTGGCCTGCCGGCTCGCCAGGGTACGGGCCAGGGCCTCGTCGTCCATCCAGGCCACCATCAGCACCGCCCTGGTGCCGCGTTCCTGGGCGACGGCGGCGAACAACCCGTCGTCGTTTCGCTTGAGGCGGGCGGCGATCTGCGGATCCAAGCTCATCTCACCGTGATCCCTTCCGCCGCCATCGCGGCCTTCACATCACCGATGGTCAGCTCACCGAAGTGGAAGACGCTGGCGGCCAGCACCGCATCAGCGCCCGCCTGCACCGCGGGCGCGAAATCGCCGACCGCACCCGCGCCGCCACTGGCGATCACCGGCACCGTGACCGCCGCCCGCACGGCCCGCAGCATCGGCAAGTCGAAGCCTGCCTTGGTCCCGTCGGCGTCCATCGAGTTCAGCAGGATCTCCCCGACGCCGAGTTCGGCGCCGCGCCTTGCCCAGTCGATCGCGTCGATACCGGTGCCCTGCCGCCCGCCGTGGGTGGTGACTTCCCAGCCCGACGGGGTCTGGGTGGCGCCGGCCGGCACGGTGCGGGCGTCCACCGACAGGACGATGCACTGGGACCCGAATTGCCGGGACAGTTCGGCCAGCAGTTCCGGCCGGGCGATCGCCGCGGTGTTGACCGACACCTTGTCCGCGCCCGCCCGCAGCAGAGCGTCGACGTCGTCCACCGAGCGCACGCCCCCGCCGACGGTGAGCGGGATGAAGACCTGCTCGGCGGTCCGGCGCACCACATCGAGCATGGTGGCCCGGCCCGACGAGGACGCGGTGACGTCCAGGAAGGTCAGTTCGTCGGCGCCCTGCGCGTCGTAGAGGGCCGCCAGTTCCACCGGATCACCGGCGTCGCGGAGGTTCTCGAAGTTGACGCCCTTGACCACCCGGCCGGCGTCGACGTCCAGGCAGGGGATGACCCGCACCGCCACATCCGTCGCTGTGTGTGGCATCAGCGAAACTCCTCCGGTGATCCGTCGCGGCGCAGCCCCGGTCGGTGACGATACCCCCGGCGCCCGGTAACCAGTGCCGTCCCCGGCGTCGCCAAAGCGGAAATCCCGCAGCGGCGTTCGCGTTGGTTTATCGTTCGCCGCTGAGACCATGCTGAGGACACTTGCTGAAGCTATACGAGATGACGAACCGGAAGTCATGCGCGTCTTTTGCAGGAGGTTCGCCAGCAGCGCCGGTTGGCGTCGATTCATGCTCAGCGAGTACGGCGAGCCGCCCGGCCTGGAGGCAATTCTCGACCAGGAAACGGGCTGGGACGACAAGCTCACCTGTTTAAGAAGATTCCAGGCCATGTTTATAGCGTGCTGGGTTTGCCATCCCCTGGAAAAGGGGACCTTCATGCTCAGCCTCGACGGTGCGAGGAGCAACGTCGAGCGGGGATACCGTTCTCTCGATGCGCGATGGTCCAGTCACCTCTCCAAACAAGCACGCTCAGCCGGCGACGGATTCGAATTCCTGAAGGGCTACAAGGAACTACTCGTTCAGATCGAGGGCGACTTCCTCTTCCTGAAGGCCGAAGGACATCGGGCGTCGGGAGCCGGTGCCATCTCCAGCGTCAAGCACGTCGGGGGTTGGGTCAGAAAATCACTCACGGGCAGCGGTAACACGGCCAGTCGCGAACTGAACGATCTCGTGGAAACCAGACCACATCTGGGAATCCAGAAGCGCAATGCTGAAAATTATGGGAAGAAATACGAGGCCCTGTTGAAAAAGCATCTCAAGCTTCGCGGGCCCAGGATCTCCATACGGCTTGCACTCGACGAGATCATTCTGCAATGCCTGACGAGCTTTGACGAAGCGGCCGGCTTTGTGGGCCTGCTCGTTGACAACGGTTTCGACAGGAACCTGGTGAGCACGCACGGGTTAACTCACAGCGACATGGGGCGTCTCCTGCGAAATGTCGTCATACCGTTCAGTTCACAGTCACCGAGAGCGGGTTTCCGCAAACTCATTGAAGACGCGGAACACGAACTTGACGGCCTGATCCAGTGTCTGCTGAATGATTTGGAATTGCTGGACACCAGAACGCCGAGGTACTTCCAAGAAGTGCGAACCTCGCCTGCGACTGTCGACAGCGCGCTTCGTGACTTCGCAGCGATACTGCAGCCGAGCCGTTGAAACTCAGCGGTTCACCGCCGTCTGCATCGCTGCCAGCGCCTCGGGCAGGGTGAAACGTCCTGCGTACAGAGCCTTTCCGACGATGGCGCCCTCGACTCCGACATCGGTCAGGGTGGCGATGGCGCGCAGGTCGTCCAGGCTCGAGACCCCACCCGAGGCGATCACCGGGGCGTCGGTGCATTCGGCGACGCCCTCGAGCAGGTCGAGGTTGGGTCCGGTGAGGGTGCCGTCCTTGGTGACGTCGGTGACGACGAATCGCGAACAGCCCTCGCTGTCAAGGCGTTCCAGCACCTGCCACAGTTCGCCACCGTCGGTCTCCCAGCCGCGGCCGCGCAACCGGTGCTCGCCGTCGACGATCTGCACGTCGAGGCCCACCGCCACCTTGTCGCCGTACTCCCCGATCGCCCGCGCGCACCACTCCGGGTCCTCGAGGGCGGCGGTGCCGATGTTGACCCGGGCACATCCGGTGGCCAACGCGGCCCGCAGCGACGCATCGTCGCGGATTCCACCGGACAACTCGACGTTGACCTCCATGGCGGCGACAACCTCGGCGAGCAGTTCGCGGTTACTCCCGCGGCCGAAGGCCGCATCGAGGTCCACCAGGTGGATCCACTCCGCGCCGTCGCGCTGCCAGGTCAGCGCCGCGTCCAGCGCGGAACCGTATTCGGTCTCACTGCCTGCCTTGCCCTGCACCAGGCGCACCGCCCGGCCCTCGACGACATCGACGGCCGGTAACAAGATCAATCTATTCCCATAGCTAGTCATCTGAATGTCAGAGCCCCTCAACCCAATTGGCGAGCAGCGCCGCACCGGCGTCACCGCTCTTCTCCGGATGAAACTGCGTGGCCGACAACGGGCCGTCCTCCACTGCCGCCAGGAACCTCACCTGGTGGCTGGCCCACGTGAGCAGCGCGTCGGGATCACCCTCCCACACCTGGGCAGCATAGGAATGCACGAAGTAGAACCGGGTGTCCGGCGCCAGCCCCTTGAACAGCCGACTGCCCGGTGCCGCCTCGACGACGTTCCAGCCCATGTGCGGAATCACCGGGGCATCGAGTCGGGTGACCGATCCGGGCCACTGCCCGCACCCGCGGCTGTCCACCCCGAATTCCACCCCGTGGGCGAACAGGATCTGCATGCCGACGCACACCCCGAGCACCGGCCCGCCCGCGGCGATCCGTTCGGCGATGATCTCGTCACCGTCGATGGCACGCAGCCCGGTCATGCACGCCTCGAACGCCCCCACCCCGGGGACCACCAGGCCGTCGGCGGCCAGCGCCAGGTCGCGGTCCGCTGTCACCTGCACGTCGGCGCCGACCCGCTCCAGGGCACGCTGGGCCGATCGGAGGTTGCCCGAACCGTAGTCAAGGACGACGACGTTCTTCAGGCTGGAACGTGCTGTCACAGAACCCCTTTGGTGGATGGCACGCCCAGCGCACGGGGGTCGGGCTCGACGGCTTGACGCAGCGCGCGCGCCACCGCCTTGTACTGCGCCTCGGTGATGTGGTGCGGGTCGCGTCCGTAGAGGGTGCGGACGTGCAGGGCGATGCGGGCGTTGGCGGCCAGCGACTCGAAGACGTGCCGGTTGATCACGGTGTGATACGGCACGCCCGAGCCGACGATGGTGAAGTCGACCAGGTACTCGGGTTCGCCGGTGTGCACGAAATACGGCCGTCCGGAGACGTCGACGGCGGCGTGCGCCAGCGTCTCGTCCATCGGGATGAAGGCGTCGCCGAAGCGGCGGATGCCCTTCTTGTCGCCGAGTGCCTGCCCCAGGGCGGTCCCGAGCACGATCGCGGTGTCCTCGACGGTGTGGTGACCCTCGATCTCGAGGTCCCCGCGGGCGGTGACGGTCAGGTCGAAGCAGGCGTGGGTGCCCAGTGCGGTGAGCATGTGGTCGAAGAACGGCACACCGGTGTCGATGTCGACCCGGCCGCTGCCGTCGAGATCGAGTTCGACGACGATGTCGGACTCTCTGGTTTTGCGTTCGACCCGGGCACGGCGGGCTTGCCCTTGATTTTCCGGGTTCTGAGTCATGGTGCTCCTAGCGGCTGGGTCAGTTCGGTGGCGGCGAGCGTGCGACTGGCCGACAGGAAGGCGTCGTTCTCCGCCGGCAGTCCGATGGTGACGCGCAGGTGTCCGGGGATGCCGACGTCCCGGATCAGCACCCCGTCCTCGAGGTAGTGCTGCCAGGCGGCCGCGGCGTCGCCGAACTCGCCGAACAGCACGAAGTTGCCATCACTGGGGATGACCCGAAATCCCAGGCCGCTCAACGCCGCACTGACCCGGTCCCGTTCGGCGGCCAGGGCGGCCACCGAGGCCAGCGTCTCGTCGGCGTGTCGCAGTGCGGCGCGGGCGGCGGCCTGGGTGATCGCGGAGAGGTGGTAGGGCAACCGCACCAGCAGGATCGCCTCGATCACCGCCGGGGCGGCCACCAGGTAGCCGAGTCGGCCCCCGGCGAAGGCGAACGCCTTGCTCATGGTTCGGCTGACGATCAACCGGGTGGGGTACTCCTCGATCAGACCGACGGCACTGGGCTCGGCGGAGAACTCGCCGTAAGCCTCGTCGACGATCAGCACGCCGCCGGTCATCGCGTCCAGAATCCGGCGCAGGTCGGACAGTGAGACGCTCTGGCCTGTCGGGTTATTCGGACTGGTGACGAAGACGACGTCGGGCCGGTACTGCCGTAGGGCCGCGATCGCGCTCTCGACGTCGAGACTGAAGTCCGCGGCGCGGGCCGCGGCGATCCACCGGGTCTGGGTTCCGTCGGCGATGATCGGGTGCATCGAGTAGGACGGGACGAAACCGATCGCGCTGCGACCGGGCCCGCCGAAAGCCTGCAGCAACTGCTGCAGGATCTCGTTGGATCCGTTAGCGGCCCAGACGTTCTCGACGGACACCTGCACGCCGGTCGCCCTGGTGAGGTAGTCGGCCAGATCGCGGCGAAGGTCGACGGCGTCGCGGTCGGGATAGCGGTGCAGGTGCTCAGCGGCCGCCCGGACCGACTCGGCGGCGTCCTCGACGAGGGCGGCACTGGGCGGGTGCGGGTTCTCGTTGGTGTTCAGCCGAACCGGCACGTCGAGTTGCGGTGCGCCGTAGGCCGACTTGCCGCGCAGGTTGTCTCGCAACGGCAGGTCGTCCAGACCCACCTGCTCTCCGAGAGGCATTACCGCTCGAACCTCCGGCGGACCGCCTCGCCGTGGGCGGGCAGATCCTCGGCGTTGGCCAGGGTGATGACGTGACCGGAGACGTCCTTGAGGGCCGCTTCGGTGTAGTCGACGACGTGGATGCCGCGCAGGAAGGTCTGCACGGACAGCCCACTGGAGTGCCGGGCACAACCCGCGGTGGGCAGCACGTGGTTGGACCCCGCGCAGTAGTCGCCGAGGCTCACCGGGGACCAGGGGCCGACGAAAATCGCTCCGGCAGAACGGATCCGGGACGCCACCTCGGCGGCGTCGGCGGTCTGGATCTCCAAGTGCTCGGCGGCGTAGGCGTTGACCACCCGCACCCCGGTGTCGATGTCGTCGACCAGCACGACGCCCGATTGCGGTCCGGTGAGCGCCTCGGTGACCCGTTCGCGGTGCACGGTGGTCGGCAGTTGCACGGCAAGTTCGGCCTCGGTGGCATCAGCCAGTGCCTCGCTGTCGGTGACCAGCACGCTGGCCGCCATCACATCGTGCTCGGCCTGGCTGATCAGGTCTGCGGCCACATGGACCGGGTCGGCGGTGTGATCGGCCAGGATGGCGATCTCGGTGGGACCGGCTTCGGAGTCGATGCCGACCTGGGATCGGCAGATCCGCTTGGCGGCCGTCACGTAGATGTTGCCCGGGCCGGTGACCATGTCCACCGGCGCCAGTTCTTGACCGTCGGTGTCGACGCCACCGAAGGCCAGCAGCGCCACGGCCTGGGCACCGCCGACCGCCCACACCTCCTCGACGCCGAGCAGCCGGGCCGCGGCCAGGATCGTCGGGTGCGGCAGTCCGCCGAAGTCCGCCTGTGGCGGGCTGGCCACCACGAGGGACTCCACCCCGGCGGCCTGGGCGGGCACGACGTTCATCACCACACTCGACGGGTAGACCGCCGTACCCCCGGGAACGTAGAGGCCCACGCGTTCGACCGGCACCCAACGCTCGGTGACCGACGCGCCGGTTCCCAGCACCGTCGTGGTGTCGGTGCGGCGCTGATCGGCGTGCACCGCGCGGGTGCGCTCGATGGCCACCTCCAGGGCGGCGCGCACGTCCGGTTTGAGTTTGATCAGGGCGGCGTCGAGGTCGGCGGCAGGAACCCGCACGGTATCGGGCCGGACACCGTCGAACCGGGCGCCGTACTCCAGTGCCGCGACCGCTCCGCGTTCGGCGACGTCGTCGACGATCGGGCGGACCGTGGGAACCACCGCGTCGACGTCCACGCCGCCGCGGGGCAGCGCGGCGCGCAGTTGCGCGGCGTTGAGGGAGCGACCGCGCAGGTCGATGCGCGACAGCAGGACCGGTGGAGTGATCATCACCGGTAATTGTCGCCGATCAGCGCATCCGATTG
Source organism: uncultured Actinomycetes bacterium (assembly GCA_903884065.1). Lineage (GTDB taxonomy): Bacteria > Actinomycetota > Actinomycetes > Mycobacteriales > Mycobacteriaceae > Mycobacterium. Next base: position 26,380 of record CAISDL010000136.1, read on the forward strand.
AAAATCGTTTACGCATCGATTACCGACGGCTGCGGTAGGCGGCTCATAATTTTCCGGTGCGGTTCGACCTCTGGCTGGCGTTCATCGGTGCATCGATCGCCATCAGCGTCTCCCCCGGCGCCGGCGCCATCCAGTCCATGGCCACCGGCCTCAATCACGGTCTGCGCCGTGGGGCCTGGAGCGTCGCGGGCCTGCAGATCGGACTGATGACCCAACTGGCGGTGGTCGCGATCGGTCTCGGCGCCGCCGTGGCGAAGTCCGTTCTCGCCTTCACCGTGATCAAGTGGATCGGCGTGCTCTACCTGATCTACCTGGCGGTGCGGCAGTGGCGGACGACGGCCGGGGACCTCGGCGAGCAGGTCGCGGTGGACACCGACGCCGGGAGTGGCCGACTCGCACTGCTGGTGCGCGGGACTCTCGTCAACGTCACCAATCCCAAGGGCCTGGTGTTCCTGCTGGCGGTCCTACCGCAGTTCGTGGTCCTCAGTCGGCCGCTGCTGCCGCAGTACCTGACGATCGCGGCAACCATGGTGGTGGTCGACGTGCTGGTGATGTGCGCCTACACCGGACTGGCGTCGCGGCTGCTGGGCTGGCTGCGCACCCCGCGGCAGCAGGTGATTCTCAATCGGACCATGTCGGGGCTCTTCGCGCTGGCGGCGGTGGTTCTGTCGCTGGTCCGGCGCGGAGCCGCGACCTGATCAGGGTTGACGGCCCGCCCGGCTGACGATTTGCTTACCGGATGGGTAACCACCACCGCCGTTCACGTGAATTGGATTTCGCCGGTTCCACCGTGCTGGTCATCGGAGCGGGCGGCGGAATCGGCTCGGTGGTGGCCGAACGCTTCGCGGCGGCCGGGGCCCTGGTGATCGCCGGGGCGCGCACAGTGGACGGCCCACTGGCCGAGGTGATCGACCGCATCAGCACCGCCGGCGGTTCGGCCCACCCCGTCGCGATCGACGTCACCGACGAGGACAGCGTGCGCGACGCCGTCGCGGCCGCCGCCGAACATTCCGGGCGCATCGACGTGATGGCGAACCTCGCCGGGGTGTTCCGGACCCCGGCCCCGATCGTCGAAACCACCCTGAAGGACTGGAACACGACCATCGCGGTGAACCTCACCGCCACCCTGCTGTGCATGAAGCACACGCTGGCCCAGATGATCGCCCAGGAGGGCCCGGGGGCGATCGTCAACACCGCCTCCAGCCTCGGGGTCACCATGAACCGGGTGAACCTCGGCCCCTACGTGGCGAGCAAGGCGGGGGTGCACGTGCTGACCCAGACCGCCGCGATCGAGGTGGCCCAGTACGGCATCCGGGTCAACAGTGTCAGCCCGGGGACCACGGCGACGACGATGTCGCTGCGCGCCGGTGAGACCGACGCCGATCGCGCGGCCCGGGTGCAGGGGACCATCCCGTTGGGCCGGGTGGCCGATCCCGGCGAGGTGGCCGACGCCGTGCTGTGGCTGGCCAGCGACCAGGCCTCCTACGTCACCGGCCACGATCTGATGGTCGACGGTGGACAGGTGCTGCTGTAGCGAATACTGGGAGTCATGAAGGCCTCCGATCACCCCAACAACTCCCCCGGCGTGCCGATGAAGTTCCCGCCGTGGTTCGAGAACTTCCAGATCAAATACATCAACCCGGTCGCGGTGCCGATCGCCCGCGTCGTCCCGGGCATCACCGTTATCAAGCACCGGGGCCGGACATCGGGCCGGGATTTCGAAACGGCGGTATCCGCCTACCGCAAGGGCAACACCGTGGCGATCATGCTGGCGCACGGAAAGACCAACTGGGTCAAGAACATTCTGGCCGCCGGCGAGGCCGAGATCCGTCTGGGCGGGCGCGACGTCCACCTGACCAATCCGCGCATCGTCGAGGCCGGTACCCACGACCCGTCGCTGCCGTTGATGGCGCGACTGGCCGCGCGCCGCGGGGTCGGCGTGTTCGTCGCCGAGGTTGACAGCTGACTGCCGCCACGAGATAGCGAGCCGACCCGGCGGTGCGCGGCTACCCTCGAGAGATGAATCCGCCGGTCGCGCGCATGGCGCAGGCCTACACGTACGGACCCTTCCAGTGGTGTCCCGGGCAGCCCTTGCCCAGCGATCCGCCGCGACGCCGATTCCGCCGCCGCCGGGATCGCCACCCGGTACCCCGTTCTGCAGCCCCCGCGGCGCGCTGATCATCATCCCGCCGATCTGTGACGAGATCGGCGTGGATTGACCGCCCCGGGGACTCTGAGCAACCGGTAGAGGTCACATATCCAAACCGACGTCGAGGACCCGCACCGAATGTGTGAGCGCCCCGACGGCCAGGTAGTCCACCCCGGTACCGGCGTACTCCGCGGCGGTGTCCAGCGACAGCCCGCCTGACGATTCCAGCAGGACCCCCGGCGCGCGGGAATCCCTGCGCTGGGCGGCCATCTGGGTCTGCCACACCGGGAAGTTGTCGAGCAGGATCAACTGCACGTCCTCGCCGAGCATCTCGTCGAGTTGCTCGAGGGTGTCCACCTCGACCTCGCACGGCAGGTCCGGCGCGGCGGTGCGCACCGCCCGCAGGGCCGCGACCACCGATCCGGCGGCGGCCACGTGGTTGTCCTTGATCAGGGCGGCATCGCCGAGGCCCATCCGGTGGTTGACCCCGCCGCCGACGCGCACCGCGTACTTCTGCAGTGCACGCAAACCGGGCAGGGTCTTGCGGGTGTCGCGGATCTTCGCCCCGGTGCCCTCCACCGCGTCCACCCACTGGGCGGTTGCGGTGGCGATCCCGGACAGGTGGCACACCAGGTTGAGCATGGTTCGTTCGGCGGTGAGCAGGCCGCGGGTGCCGGCCTCCAGTCGAAGCAGCGTCTGCCCGGGCGCCACGCGGGTGCCGTCCTCGACGCGGTCGAGCACCCGGTAGCCGTCGGGGCCGAGGACTTCGTCGAGCACCATCAGGGCCACGTCGACGCCGGCGGCCACCCCGGCTTCGCGGGCCACCAGGGCGGCCACGGTCACGGCGTCGGCGGGCACGGTGGCGTGCGTGGTCACGTCCGGGCCGTAACGCAGATCCTCATCCAGCCCGCGCCGGATGACGATCAGCGCCTCGGACCTCTCGTCGGCGGTCAGGGTCATGGCAGCGGGGCGACGACGGCGCCCTGGTCGCGGACCGCGCGACTGACGGCCTGAGCCGGATCGGTGTCGGGATAGTCGCTGCGGTGGTGGCATCCGCGGCTCTCGGTGCGGTCCAGTGCGGCCGCGGCGACGACCCGTGCGGTGGCCGTCAGCGCCACGTCCTCGAAGTCGGCCCGGGTGCGGATCGCCCGCGTCGGGGCATCGCCGAGCACGTCGGCCAGGTCACGCAGGCCCGCACCGTCACGGACGACCGACGCCCACCGGGTCATCGCCTGCTGCAGGTCCTTGCGGTCGAGTGAATCATGCTGACGCTCTTCGACGTTCGCCATCGGTGCACCCGCCGTACGGGCGTGCTCGGCGGCGGCGCGTCCCGCCCGGCCACCGACCACCAGGCCCTCGAGCAGGCTGTTGGAGGCCAGTCGGTTGGCGCCGTGCATACCGGTTCGGGCCACTTCGCCGGCGGCGAGCAGCCCGGGCAGATCGGTACGTCCGTACACGTCGGTGCTGACGCCGCCGCAGCTGTAGTGGGCGCCGGGCACCACCGGAATCGACTGTCGGGTCGGGTCGATGCCGGCCGCGCGGCAGGCCGCGGTCACCGTCGGGAAGCGCTGCTCGAACCGCTCGATGGACCGCGCGTCGAGAAACACGCACTCATCGCCGGTCTCCCGCAGTCGCGCATCGATGGCGGCGGCCACCACGTCGCGCGGGGCCAGGTCGCCCATCGGATGCACGCCTGCGGTCACCGAATCACCGCGGGCGTCGCGCAGCACCGCTCCCTCCCCGCGCAGCGCCTCGGTGATCAGCGGGCGGCGACCGGTGCCCAGCCGGTCGAAGAGCATGGTGGGGTGGAACTGGACGAACTCGATGTCGGCCACCCCGACGCCGGCCCACAAGGCCAGCGCCACGCCGTCGCCGGTGGAACCCTCGGGGTTGGTGGTGGCGCGATAGAGGTGCCCGAGACCGCCGGTGGCCACGATCACCGACGGCGCATGGATCACTCCGAGGCCGTCGGCGTTACGGACCAGCACCCCGGTCACAGCCGCACCGTCGCGCAGAACCTGCAGCGCGACGTGGTTGCGGCGGATGTCGAGGGTGGCGGCGGCCTGGTCGAGGGCTCGCTGCACCTCCGCACCGGTGGCATCGCCGCCCGCGTGCATGATGCGTCGCCGGGAGTGGCCGCCCTCGCGCGTGAGCGCCCACTGGCCCGGGGTGCTCTCATCGAAGCGGGCGCCGTCGGCGATCAGGTCGGCCACCGCCTGATAGCCGTCGGCGACGATCGACCGCACCGCATCGGGGTCACACAGCCCGGCGCCGGCCGCAAGGGTGTCGGCGACGTGGGCCTCCACCGTGTCGTCGGTGAACGGCAGCACAACCGCGATGCCGCCCTGGGCGTAGAACGTGGCGGTGTCGTCGGCCTTGCTCAGAACGACGGTGCGGGAGCCCATTCGGTGGGCGGCCAGACCGGCAGCCAACCCGGCCACGCCGGTTCCGATGACCACGACGTCAGCACGTTGCTGCCAGTCCATGCCGTCGGATCCGGCACCGCAGCGGCTCATTCCCCACCGCCGGGCTGGCCGATCTCGATCATCCGCTGAACGCTGGCCCGGGCGCGCGCCGCGGTGTCGGGATCGACATCGACCTCGTCGGCGCCCTCGACCAGGCAGCGCAGCAGCGCGGCCGGGGTGATCATCTTCATGTAGCGGCAGGAAGCCCGATCGTTGACGGCCCGGAAGTCGATCTCCGGTGCCGCCTTGCGCAATTGGTGCAGCATGCCGACCTCGGTGGCGACCAGCACCTGCCTGGCGTGCGAGGTGCGGGCGGCGTCCAGCATCCCGCCAGTGGACAGGATCTTCACCCGGTCCGCCGGGAAGGCGCCCTCGCCGGCCAGATACAGCGCCGACGTGGCGCAACCGCATTCGGGATGCACGTACAACTCGGCGTCGGGGTGGCTGGTGGCCTGGGCCGCCAGTTCGTCGCCGTTGATGCCGGCGTGAACGTGGCATTCACCGGCCCAGATGTGCAGGTTCGTCCGGCCGGTCATACGCCGGACGTGCGCGGCGAGAAACTGGTCCGGGCAGAACAGCACCTCGCGGTCGGCGGGGATGGAGTCCACGACCTCCACGGCATTGGAGGACGTGCAGCAGATATCGGTCAGCGCCTTCACCGCGGCGGTGGTGTTGACGTAGGACACCACCACCGCGCCGGGATGGTCGTCTTTCCAGGCCTGCAGTTCGTCAGCGGTGATGGAATCGGCCAGCGAGCACCCGGCCCGCGCATCGGGAATGAGGACGGTCTTGGCCGGGCTGAGGATCTTGGCCGTCTCGGCCATGAAGTGCACACCACAGAACACGATGGTGTCCTCGGTCGCCTCCGCCGCGATGCGGGACAGCGCCAGCGAGTCCCCGACGTGGTCGGCGACGTCCTGGATGGCCGGCAACTGGTAGTTGTGCGCCAGGATCGTCGCGCCGCGTAGCCGGGCCAGCCGGCGGATCTCCTCGGCCCACCGCGCGTCACCGTCGATGCCGGTGTAGCCGCCGGGTCCGTCGACGATGCGGTCGGCGAGGGGGGAATCCCAACTGCCGACATCCATCGGATTCACGACCGTCATGGCCGACTCCTCTCTCGCATCCGAGGTTTTCGACCTATAATCGAAAACATGTCTCATGCTAGCACTCAACACGAGGCACTGGCCGTCGTATTCCAGGTGCGCGGTCTGACTTCTGGCAAACCCGACCTCAACGTGCTGTTATGGCAGCGAGGCCTGGAGCCGGAGAACGGCAAATGGTCCCTGCCCGGCGGCCAGGTCCGCGACGACGAAGACCTGAGCAGTTCGGTTCGCCGTCAGCTTGCCGAGAAGGTCGACCTGCGCGAGGTCGCGCACCTCGAACAGTTGGCCGTGTTCTCCGAACCACACCGCATCCCCGGCGCGCGCGTCATCGCCTCGGCCTTCCTCGGCCTGGTGCCCTCCCCCGCGACTCCCACATTGCCGCCCGACACCCGCTGGCATCCGGTCCTCGATCTTCCGCCGATGGCCTTCGACCACGGCCCCATGGTGTCCTACGCCCGATCCCGGCTGGCAGCGAAGCTGTCCTACACCAACATCGGATTCGCGCTGGCCCCAACGGAATTCGCCCTCTCCACGCTGCGGGACATTTACGAAGCCGCCCTCGGCTACCAAGTCGATGCCACCAACCTGCAGCGGGTACTGGCCAGGCGCGGGGTGATCACCCGCACCGGCACGACCGCCCACCCCGGCCGCAGCGGCGGACGGCCGGCCGCGCTGTACCGCTTCACCGATTCCCGGATCCGCGTCACCGACGAGTTCGCTGCGCTGAGTCCGCCGAGCGTGGCACGCTGAGTCCGCCGAGCGTGGCACGCTGAGTCCGCCGGTGGGTCCGCCCGCCCGCCGACTGGATTCTTAGACCCCTCTTAAGGTACAAATAACGCAATGACAAGCGCAGACGGGGCGGTCAGTCCCGAATGGATCGGCCGGGCACCACATGAGGATTTCCGGCGCGGCACCCGGCCAGTCCTGCCCTCGCGCGACCCGTTCTACGACCCCCCGGCCGGGTTCCAGCACGCCGAGCCGGGCACCGTCCTGCGCTCCCGTGACGTCCAGCTCGGTTTTCTCGGCCTGATTCCCCAGAAGGTCCGGGCCACCCAGCTGCTCTACCGAACCACCGACCGGCACGGCGAGCCCGAAGCCACCGTCACCACCGTGCTGGTGCCCGCCGGCCACAGCCACAGCCAGCCGCGCCACGTGGTGTCGTACCAATGCGCCATCGACGCCGTCTCATCACGCTGCTTCCCGTCCTATGCCCTGCGCCGGCGCGCCAGAGCAATCGGGTCGCTGGCTCAGTGGGAGTACCTGCTCATGGCGGCCGCCCTCGCCGAAGGCTGGGTCGTGTCGGTTCCCGACCACGAAGGCCGCGACGGCATGTGGGGCACCCCGCACGAGCCCGGCCACCGGATTCTCGACGGCCTGCGCGCCACCCTGAACTTCGAACGGTTCGGACTCGCCTCCGACAGCAAGGTCGGCCTGTGGGGGTACTCCGGCGGAGGGCTCGCCAGCGCCTGGGCCGCCGAGATGTACGCCGATTACGCGCCGGAGCTCAATATCGTCGGCGCCGTGCTGGGTTCGCCCGTCGGCAACCTCGGCAACACCTTCCTGCGGCTCAACGGCACGCGCTACGCGGGCCTGCCCGCCCTGGTGATCTCGGCCCTGGCCAAGACCTACCCGGGCCTGGGCCGTGTGGTCGAGGAGCACGCCACTACCGACGGCCGCGCCACGCTGCGGCGGCTGGAGCGGATGACCACCCTGCAGGCGATCGTGCGGATGTTCAAGACCGATATGGACGATCTGGTGCACCCGCCGCTGGAACAGGTGCTGGATATGCCCGAGGTCCGGGAGGTCTTCGAGGCCATCCGGCTCGGTCGCACCGTGCCCACACCGCCGGTGCTGATCGTGCAGGCGGTGCACGACTCGATCATCAACGTCGAGGACATCGACGAACTGGCCCACCTCTACACCGAGGGCGGCGCGCGGATCACCTACCACCGCGACATGTTCAGCGAACACATGCTGCTGCACCCGATGTCGGCGCCGATGACCCTGCGCTGGCTCATCGACCGCTTCGCCGATCGGCCGCTGGATGCCCACATCGTCCGCACCACGTGGCCCACGCTGTTCAACCCGATCACCTACCCCGGCATGTGGCGGCTCGGCGGCATCGTCGGCCGGGTGATGCTCGGCGGCCGGGTGCCGTTCCGCCCGCTGTAGGAAAGCCTCAGTACACCGCCGCGGCCCGGGCCAGCGGATCCTCGCCCGGCCAGGACCCCAGATCGTCGCGGGGCGTGGCGACCGTCATGAAGGCGTAGACCAATGCCGCCAGTGCGGCCGGCAGCAGCAGCGTCACCGCGATCTGCAACGGGTGGTGGCCGACGAACACCGGTGGCGCCTCGGTGAAGTAGTGCACGCGGTTCTCCGGACTCAGCGCCACGCCCTGGTGATCGGCGGTCCCGTAACGCCGATGCGCAAGAGCGACGCCGACACCGGTCGCAGCCGCCCCGGCGGCCACCTGCCCGATCCACAGCGCCGTGACGATGACCGGTCCGCGGTGCGCCTGCCACTGCCAGACCAGAACCGCCGAAACGACGGCAAGCATGCTCAGCAGACCGATCATCATGGCGGCCGCGACGAACAGAAGGTCCGACTCCCTGCCGAGGAAGGCGTCGATCCGATCTCCGCCCCGGGTCAGCGCGGTGATGGTGTGGATCGGCGGGGCGATCCAGGCCCACAGCGCACCCAATACTGCACCGCAAACAGCAAGTCCCCCAACAACACTCAGCACGGCGAAACGAAGCGAGCTACGCGGTTGCTGTGGCGTCGGGCCCGTCATCGCCGCGTCTCCAGATCCTGCGAATCCACCCGGCCGTGCCGCGAGCACTGTGCCCACCAACCGTCCGGGCGCACCTGGACCACCATCCGGCGGCCGCACTCGGCGCAGAACCGCGGCGGCTCGAGTCCGAGTTGCGCGGCCAGCGGCACCACCTCGCTGTGCCGTTTGCCGGTGTAGATGTTGAAGTTCCCGGCGCCGACCGCAGCGGTCTGTTTGTCGGTCATGCTGACTCTTCTCAACTACAAGCTGGCATTGAGGGCCTTGATCGGCATCTGCAGATCCTCCAGCAGTTCCAGGTCGGCCTCGGCGGGCCGTCCCAGCGTGGTCAGGTAGTTGCCGACGATCACCGCGTTGATGCCGCCCAGGATGCCCTGCTTGGCGCCGAGGTCGCCCAGGGTGATCTCCCGGCCGCCGGCGAAGCGCAGCATGGTCCGGGGCAGCGCCAGACGGAATGCGGCGACGGCCTTGAGCGCCTCGGCGGCCGGCATCACCTCGAGATCGCCGAACGGGGTTCCGGGGCGCGGATTGAGGAAGTTCAGCGGCACCTCGTGCGGGTTCAGTTCGGCCAGTTCGGCGGCGAATTCCGCGCGTTGCTCCAGCGTCTCGCCCATCCCGAGGATGCCGCCGCAGCAGACCTCCATCCCGGCGTCGCGCACCATCTGCAAGGTCTCCCGGCGCTCCTCCCAGGTGTGGGTGGTGACCACATTGGGGAAGAAGGACCGGGCCGACTCCAGGTTGTGGTTGTAGCGGTGCACGCCCATCGCGGCGAGCCGGTCGACCTGCTCCTGGTTGAGCATCCCCAGCGAGCAGGCCACCTGGATGTCGACTTCGTTGCGGATGGCCTCGATCCCCGCGGCCACCTGGGCCATCAGCCGCTCGTCCGGGCCCCGGACCGCGGCGACGATGCAGAACTCGGTGGCCCCGGTCTTGGCCGTCTGCTTGGCGGCCTCCACCAGGCTCGGGATGTCCAGCCAGGCGCTGCGCACCGGGGAGGCGAACAACCCGGACTGGGCGCAGAAGTGGCAGTCCTCGGGGCAGCCGCCGGTCTTGAGGCTGATGATCCCCTCGACCTCGACCTCCGGGCCGCACCAGCGCATCCGCACCTCGTGGGCCAGTGCCAGAAGTTCCTCGAGCCGCCCGTCGGGCAATCGCAGAACCTCGAGCACCTGGTCGCGGGAGAGACCCTCGCCGCCTTCGAGGACCTGCTCGCGCGCCTGGGCAAGGACGTCGGGGAGAGTCGGGCCGGCTGCCTGGGTCACGGCACTCCTAGTGGTCTGCAGAACGGGACGAGTGAAGGTTAGTGCACCCACGGATCGCTGCTCAGCCCACCAGCAGGTGGTCGGCGCGCTCGTCGCTGTCCCAGCGGCGCAGCCCCACCCCGTTGGCCGCGAGATCGCCACCACTGTCGTTGACCACCGCCAGGGCGGGGCCGATCTCCTCGGCGGTGTAGCGCCGCCCCAGCGTGGCGTGCGGGGTCCAGTGGCCGGGCCGGCAGTGCGGGTACGGGTCGCCGGTGATGCGCGGCAGGGTGAGCCGGTAAACCTCGGCATGCAAGTGCAACAGCGCAGCCGACGGGACGATCAGCCGGGCCAGGCTCAGCCGCGGACCGCCGAACACCAGCGCTGCGCCGAGCACGCAGTCCAACGGGAGCAGCGACGCCAGTTCCCGCAGCGCGTCGTCGACATCGGCGCTGATCCGCTGCGCGGCCACCAGGGTGATGTGCGGCCGGCTGCTCGCCGACTTCACCCGCGTCTGGCTGGGGAGTCCGGCATCGGCCAGCGCCTGCCACTGCGCCCGGACTGCGGCGTCGCTGCCGGGGTCGAGCAGCAGTTCGATCGAGTGGGCCATCTCAGATCAGCCCGGCGATCCAGCCGGGGTCGAACGCCCGGGCGCTCATCGCCGCGAACCGCTGCCGGTCCAGGGCGCCCGCGCCGGCGGGCAACACCGCACGGACCGGAGCCAACTTCTCCAGCGCGCCGCGGTTGTAGTCCTCCGCCGGGCCCGGGTTGCGCGGCCACGCGCCGATCACCAGACCCGCGCACCAGAGTCCTTTGCGCTCAAGGGCTTCCAGCGTCAGGGCGGTGTGATTGAGAGTTCCCAGGCCGGGCGCACACACCACCAGGACCGGAGCGTGCAGTTCGGCGGTGAGGTCGCGAAGCGTCACGCGGGAGTCGGCGATTTCCACCAGCAGGCCGCCGGCGCCCTCGACCAGGGTCAGCCGGCCGGGCCGGTCGGCGGCGCGCACCGAATCCAGGATCTCCCCCGCCGACGGCAATGACCGGCCTGCCGATTCCGCGGCGGCGGCCGGCGCCAGCGGTTCGGGATAGCGGGCCACCGACATCAGTTCCGTCACCCCGGCCAGTCTCGCGACCTCGGCGAGATCGTCCTCGCCGTCGCCGTGATAGCCCGCGCCGGTCTGGACCGGTTTACACACCGCCACATCGATACCGGCGGTGCGCGCAGAACTGGCCAGTGCGGCGGTGGCGACGGTCTTGCCGACGCCGGTGCCGGTTCCGGTGATCACGAGGACGCCCATCAGCGCCTCGACCTCATCGACGGGTGCGGCCGAGTACCGCGGTGAGTACCTCGCCGGCCAGGTCGAGATCGTCGGCCGACAGCGACGCCCGCGCGCTCAACCGAAGCCGCGAGGTGCCCTCCGGGACGGTCGGCGGACGGAAACACCCCACCCGAACCCCGGCGTCCAGACATGCTTGGGCGGCCGCCAACGCGGACCCGGGTTCACCGAGGATCACCGACACCACCGCCGACTGCGGACGCTCAGCGACCGCACACACGTCGGCCAGGTATGCGGCATGGGCCAGAACCGCCTGCGGGCGCCACGGTTCGTCGGCGAGCACCCGCAGCGCTCCCAACGCCGCACCCACCGCCGCCGGCGCCAACCCGGTGTCGAAGATGAACGGCCGCGCCGTGTCGACCAAGTGGTCGCGAACGGCCTGCGACCCGAGCACGACTCCGCCCTGGCTGCCCAGGGCCTTGGACAGCGTCGTGGTCACCACCACGTCGGGCGCCCCGGCCAGACCGAGTTCGTGCAGCAATCCGCGGCCGCCGATCCCGCGCACCCCCAGGCCGTGGGCCTCGTCGACCAGCAGCAGGGCGCGCTGTGCCCGGCACACCTCGTGAAGTTCGCGCAACGGGGCCAGCGCACCGTCGGTGCTGAACACCGTGTCGGTGACCACCAGGGCACGTTCCTCGGCGCGGTTGGTCAGTGCGGTCTCGATCGCACGGACGTCCAGGTGCGGAGTGACGACGACCCGCGCCCGGGAGAGCCGGCAGGCATCGACCAGCGAGGCGTGGGCGGCGGCGTCGGAGACCACCAGTGAGCCGGGGCCGGACAGGCTGGCCACCGCACCCAGATTGGCGGTGTACCCAGAGGAAAAAACCAATGCGGTTGCCGCACCGAGAAATTCGGCCAGTGCGGATTCGAACTCTTCGTGCAATTCGGTGTTGCCGGTGACCAGCCGGGAGCCGGTGGATCCGGCGCCCCAGGTCCGCAGCGCCGCCACCCCGGCCTCGATCACCTCGGGGTGGCGGGCCAGACCGAGGTAGTCGTTGGAGGCCAGGTCCACCTCGCCGGCGATGGCCGGCCGCGGGGTCAGCGACCGTCGCAGCCCGGCCCGGCGCCGCCGGTGTTCCACGGCGTCCAGCCAGGCCAGCGGGGAGGTGTCGGTCTCGGGGGTCATCGTGATTGAGCCTAGTTCGTGCCTGCCGCGCCGGTTTCGCGCGCGACGGCCACCATCGCGGAGGTGATCTGCGCGATCTCGGCGTCGGTGCAGACGAACGGCGGCATGGCGTAGATCAGATTCCGGAACGGCCGCAGCCAGACCCCGTGGTCCAGTGCCACCGGGGTGGCCACCCGCAGGTCGACGGGCTCGCCGGTCTCGATCACACCGATCGCCCCGCACACCCGCACGTCGGCCACCCCGGGAAGCCCCCGGGCGGCCTCCAGTCCCTGCGCGAGGCCGGCGCTGATCTCGGCGACCCGGGTCCGCCAGTCGCCGCTGAGCAGCAGTTCCACCGAGGCCACGGCCACCGCGCAGGCCAGCGCGTTGGCCATGAACGTCGGCCCGTGCATCAGCGCCCCGGTCTCGCCGCCGCTGATGGTCTCGGCAATGCCGCGGGTACACAAGGTCGCGGCCAGCGTGATGTAGCCGCCGGTGAGAGCCTTGCCGACGCACATGATGTCCGGGCGCACCCGCGCGTGGTCGGCGGCGAACAGCTCCCCGGTGCGGCCGAACCCGGTGGCGATCTCGTCGAAGATCAGCAGCACGTCGTGTCGATCACAGATCGCTCTGAGATCGGCCAGGTAGCGCGGATCGTGGAACCGCATGCCGCCCGCCCCCTGCACCACGGGTTCGACGATGACGGCCGCGAGTTCGTCGGCGTGCGAGGCCAATTGGGCCTCGAACGCGGCGGTGTAGCCGGGATCGTAGGCGGTGGGAACCGGCGGTGCGAACACCTGCTCCGCCAGCACGTCGCGCCACAGCGAATGCATGCCGCCGTCGGGGTCGCACACGCTCATCGGGGTGAAGGTGTCCCCGTGATAGCCGCCGCGCCAGGTCATCAGCCGGTGTTTGGCGAACCGACCGGTGCTGCGCCAGTACTGCAGCGCCATCTTGACCGCCACCTCGACGCTCACCGACCCGGAGTCGGAGAAGAAGACGGTGTCCAGGCCCGCCGGTGTGATGTCGACGAGCAGTTGGGCCAGTCGTGCCGCCGGGTCATGGGTAAGACCGCCGAACATCACGTGGTTCATCACCCCCAGTTGACGGGTGATCGCGGCATCGAGGACGGGGTGGCCGTGGCCATGGACCGCCGTCCACCACGACGCCATCGCATCCAGCACACGGATTTCGCTGCCGTCGCGGTGCAGCGTCAGCCAGGCGCCCTTCGCCCCGGTCGCGACCAGTGGGGCGATGGCCCCGGCCCCGAGCGTGCTGTAGGGATGCCAGATGTGCGCGGCGTCGATGGCGCTGATCTGCTGCGGGGTCAACGCCGACACGCGAGGCAGCCTAACTCCCGGGCGCCGCCGGGGCTGGTTTCGTCTGGGAGGGAGCACCCTGCGGAATTGGTAGATTGACGGGCGATCATGTCCACCCTCACCCTGACCCGGCCGCCGGAAACGACCGCCCCGGGCGTTACCGCCTATGCGCCGGCCCCGGTCAGCCGGGAGGCGCTGTACCGGCATGACCTCGATGGTCTGCGCGGGGTGGCGATCGCCCTGGTGGCGATCTTCCACGTCTGGTTCGGCCGGGTCTCCGGCGGTGTGGACGTCTTCCTGGCCCTGTCCGGCTTCTTCTTCGGCGGTTCGGTGCTGCGCACCGTGCTGAGGCCCGGGACTTCGCTGTCGCCGTGGCCGAACATCAAGCGCCTGGCCCGGCGGCTGCTCCCGGCGCTGGTGGTGGTGCTGGCCGCCTCCGCGGTGCTCACCATCGCGATCCAGCCGCAGACCCGCTGGGAGACCTTCGCCGACCAGACCCTGGCCAGCCTGGGCTACTACCAGAACTGGGAACTGGCCGCGACGGCGTCGAACTACCTGCGGGCCAGCGAGGCGGTGTCGCCGCTGCAACACATCTGGTCGATGTCGGTGCAGGGCCAGTTCTACCTCAGCTTCCTGCTGCTGATCTTCGGGCTGGCCGCCCTGCTGCGCCGCCGACTGGGCGGCAACCGGCTGCGGACCGTGTTCGTGGTGGTGCTGACGGGCCTGGCGCTGGCCTCGTTCGTCTACGCGATCATCGCCCACCAGGCGGATCAGGTCACCGCGTACTACAACAGCTTCGCCCGGGCGTGGGAACTGCTGCTGGGCGTGCTGGCGGGCGCGCTGATCCCCTTCATCGCCTGGCCGATGTGGCTGCGGACCGTGCTGGCCACCATCGGCCTGGCCGCCATCCTGTCCTGCGGCGCGCTGATCGACGGGGTCGAAGAGTTCCCGGGACCGTGGGCGCTGGTACCGGTGGGCGCCGCGATGCTGCTGATCCTGGCGGGCGGCAACCGCGGGGCCCGGCCCGCCACCCGCCATCGGCTGCCGGCACCCAACCGGCTGCTGGCCGTCCGGCCGCTGGTCACGCTGGGGTCGATGGCGTACTCGCTGTATCTGTGGCACTGGCCGCTGCTGATCTTCTGGCTGGCCTACACGGGGGGTTCGCACGCCCAGTTCCTCGACGGCCTGGTGATCCTGCTGGTCTCCGGAGTGCTCGCCTACCTCACGATGCGGTTCGTCGAGGAGCCACTGCGCTACCAACGTGCCCGTGCGATCCCCGGGGCCACAGCCCCCGGTCCCTCCTGGCGCTCGCGGTTTCGCCGGCCGGCCATCGTCGGCGGTACCGCTGTCACGCTGCTCGCGGTGGTGTTGACCGCCACGTCGTTCACCTGGCGCGAGCACGTGGCGGCGCAGCGCGCCAGCGGACAGGAGTTGGCCGGGCTGACTCCCGGGGGTTATCCGGGCGCACGGGCTCTGATCGACGGCGCCAAGGTCCCGCAACTGCCGTTCCGCCCGACCGTCCTGGAGGCGCGGGACGACGTGCCGGAATCCACCAGCGACGGCTGCATCAGCGACTTCGACAACTCCGGGGTCATCAACTGCTCCTACGGCGACACCTCGGCGACCCGCACCATCGCCCTGGCCGGCGGCTCACACGCCGAGCACTGGATCACCGCTCTGGACATCCTGGGCAGGGAGCACCATTTCAAGGTCGTCACCTATCTGAAGATGGGCTGCCCGCTGACCACCGAACCGCTGCCGCTGGTCATGGGCGACAACCGTCCCTACCCGAAGTGCCACCAGTGGAATGAGCGGGTGATGGCCCGGCTGATCGCCGATCGGCCGGACTTCGTGTTCACCACCTCCACCCGGCCGTGGAACGTCAAACCCGGCGACACGATGCCCGGAACCTACATCGGCATCTGGAAAGCCTTCAGCGACGCCGGAATTCCCGTGCTGGCCATGCGCGACACCCCCTGGCTGACCCGCAACGGCAAACCGTTCATGCCGGCCGACTGTCTTGCCAAGGACGGCGACGCGGTGTCCTGCGGGATAAAACGCTCCGCGGTGCTCTCAGAGCGCAATCAGACGCTGGACTTCGTCGACAAGTTCCCAGGCATGAAGGCGCTGGACATGAGCGATGCGGTGTGCCGGGACGACTATTGCCGCGCCATCGAGGGCAACGTGCTGGTGTACCACGACGCCCACCACCTGTCGGCGACCTACATGCGCACCATGACACCGGAACTCGGCCGCCAGCTCGGGGCTGCGACCGGTTGGTGGTCAGGCAGCTGAATCGACCGGTGGTCCAGAAGGCCCGGTGATTCAGAAGTTGTGGCAGTTGTTGACAGCTCTGCCCACCGGACCGACAGAAGAGTTCATGATGTCGTCGCTGATTCCCGCCCACTGTTGTTGGCCGAGAGTCTGCTCCAACGCATTGACTTCCTGCTGACGCTGGCCCGGTGGCGCGACCAGGATCACAGCAAGCCCGACCCGCAGCTCTTGCTCGAGCTTGGGATCGCCGTTGATCCTCGCCCAGATCAAGGGGTCGTTCTGCTGTATCGACGACATCACCTGCTGTTCAGAGCATGTCGTGGTGTTGAGATCGTCGGCAGCCGCCGGTCCTGCCCCCGCAATGGCAAGGCAGCCGAGGCCGGCCGCCGTACCCACATGCACAAGCCCGCGAACAGCTTTACTCATTCCGCTCATGCCAGGAACCCTACCGATGTCGGGATCGATGGGGTTTGCTTACGCCCTCATCGGGCACAAATGAGCGCAGACCCGCACCGTTTGAGCCCACCCTGGATAGGGTCGACGCATGCCGCCGCGCGACTCCCCCAACCCGACGGTCTGGCCCGGCAACCCCTACCCGCTCGGTGCCACCTACGACGGCGCCGGCACCAACTTCTCGGTGTTCTCCGAAGTCGCCGAACGGGTCGAGTTGTGCCTGATCGACGAGCACGACGGCGAGACCCGAATCGAACTCGAGGAGGTCGACGGGTACGTCTGGCACGCCTATCTGCCGACGGTCGCGCCGGGCCAGCGCTACGGCTTCCGGGTGCACGGCCCCTGGAACCCCGCCGAGGGCCTGCGCTGCGATTCCAGCAAGCTGCTGCTCGATCCGTACGGGAAATCCTTCGAGGGCCACTTCGACTTCACCCAGGCGCTGTACTCCTACGACCTGCACGCCAAGGACAAGGCGACCGGCGGGAAGCCGCCGCGGATCGACTCGCTGGGACACACCATGACCAGCGTCGTGATCAACCCGTACTTCGACTGGGGTTCGGATCGCGCGCCGCGGACCCCGTATCACGAGACGATCATCTACGAGGCACACGTCAAGGGCATGACGCAGTGTCATCCCGCGGTACCCGAACAACTGCGTGGCACCTATGCCGGACTGGCCCATCCTGCCGTGATCGAGCACCTTGAGTCACTGCACGTCACCGCCATCGAGCTCATGCCGGTGCACCAGTTCATGACCGACAAGCGGCTGGTGGACCTCGGGTTGCGAAACTACTGGGGCTACAACACATTCGGCTTCTTCGCCCCGCATGCCGAGTACGCGGCCAACCATCACGCCGGCGGCGCGGTCGGCGAGTTCAAATCCATGGTCCGCGCGTTCCACGACGCCGATATCGAAGTGATCCTCGACGTCGTCTACAACCACACCGCCGAGAGCGACCACCTCGGCCCGACCGTCAACTTCCGCGGCATCGACAACGCCGGGTACTACCGGCTGCTGGACTCCGACCTGCGGCGCTACAAGGATTTCACCGGAACCGGCAACAGCCTCAACGTCCGCCACCCGCACACCTTGCAACTGATCATGGACTCGCTTCGGTACTGGGTGCTGGAGATGCACGTCGACGGGTTCCGCTTCGACCTCGCCTCCACCCTGGCCCGGGAGTTCTTCGACGTCGACCGGCTCTCGGCCTTCTTCGACCTGGTTCAGCAGGATCCGGTGATCAGCCAGGTCAAGCTCATCGCCGAACCGTGGGACGTCGGCGAGGGCGGCTATCAGGTGGGCAACTTCCCCGGCCTGTGGACCGAGTGGAACGGCAAGTACCGCGACACCGTGCGCGACTACTGGCGCGGCGAACCTGCCGCGCTGGGCGAGTTCGCCTCCCGGCTGACCGGCTCCGCCGACCTCTACGAGGCGACCGGGCGCCGGCCGATCGCCAGTATCAACTTCGTCACCTGCCACGACGGCTTCACCCTCAACGACCTGGTGTCCTACGACCAGAAGCACAACGACGCCAACGGCGAGCACAACCGCGACGGTGAGAACCACAACCGGTCCTGGAACTGCGGCGTCGAAGGTCCCACCGACGATCCGGAGATCATCGCGTTGCGGCACCGGCAGATGCGCAACGTGATGGTCACCCTGATGGTGTCCCAGGGCACCCCGATGATCAGCCACGGCGACGAGGTGGGCCGCACCCAACGCGGCAACAACAACGGCTACTGCCAGGACAACGAAATCACCTGGATCGACTGGAGCGACGCCGGCCAGTACGCCGACATGCTGGAATTCACCCGCAAGGTGACCGCCCTGCGCAAGGCACACCCGGTGTTCCGGCGGCGGCGCTTCTTCGACGGCCGGCCGAGCCACAACGGCCATCACATGCGCGACATCTACTGGCTCACCCGCAACGGCATCGAGATGACCTCCGACGACTGGCATTCGGGCATCAAGTCGGTGGCGGTGGGCCTCAACGGCGAGGCACTGCCCGAACCGGACGCGCGCGGCGAACGGATCGTCGACGACTCGTTCCTGCTGTGTTTCAACGCCCACGCCTACCCGGTGGACTTCGTGATTCCCGAAACCCCGTACGCCAAGGAGTGGCAGGCCGTCATCGACACCTTCGACCCCCGGGGTGCCGCCGAGCATCACGTGTCGGCCGGGAACACCATCACCGTCCAGGGCCGCTCGGTGCTCGTGCTTAAAAAGACCGCCTAGCGGGACCAGGCGGCCATGCCCCATCCGGTGCTGAGCACCTACCGGCTGCAGCTGAGCGGCCCGGGGTTCGCCTTCGCCGACGCGGAGAACATCGTCGACTATCTCGCCGAACTCGGCATCAGCCACCTCTACCTGTCCCCCATCCTGACCGCCGAGCCCGGTTCGACGCACGGCTACGACGTCACCGACCCCACGACCGTGTCCGCCGAACTCGGCGGCGCCGACGGGCTGGCCGGCTTGGCCCATGCAGCCCACGAACGGGGCCTGGGTCTGATCGTCGACATCGTTCCCAACCACGCCGGAACCGGCCTGCCCCAACACAACCCGTGGTGGTGGGATGTGCTGCGACACGGCCGGGACTCCCGCTACGCGCGGTTCTTCGACATCGACTGGGCCGCCGACGTCGACGGCCGCATCGCGCTCCCGGTGCTGGGATGCGACACCGACCTCGCACAGCTGACGGTCGAGGGCGACGTGCTGCGCTACCACTCGATGAGCTTCCCGATCGCGCCCGGCACCGGCGGCGGCGACGCGCGGACGGTGCACGACCGTCAGCACTACAAGCTGGCCGGCTGGCGCGCTGGGGTGTGCGGCTACCGCAGGTTCTTCTCGGTCACCTCGCTGGCCGGGCTCCGCCAGGAGGATCCGGTCGTCTTCGACGCCAGTCACACCGAGGTGGCCCGCTGGTTCGCCGAGGGACTGACCGACGGGGTGCGGGTGGATCACCCCGACGGGCTGACCGACCCGGCGGGTTACCTGGCCCGGCTGCGCGACCTCGTCGGACCGCAGGCCTGGATCGTCATCGAGAAGATCCTCGCCACCGGGGAACCGCTGGACCCGTCGCTGCCGGTGGACGGCACCACCGGCTACGAGGCGCTGCGAGAAATCGGCGGGGTGTTCGTCGATCCGACCGGAGCCGACACCCTCACCGCACTGGCCGTGCCGGCCGGGTGCGGATCCCCGGCGGGGGAATCGTTGCGGCAGTTCAAGATCGACGCCGCAACCGGCCCCCTTGCCGGCGAATTGGCCAGGGTCTGCCGGACAGTCGAGCACGCCTCCGGAGCCGGTCATCCCCGACTCCCGGACGCGATCGCCGCACTGCTGGCGACCGTCGGGGTCTACCGCAGCGACTATCCGGTGCTGTCCGGGGTGCTCGGTTCCGCGATGGCCGCCACGATCGCCGACGACCCGGATCTGGCCGCGCCGCTGGAGATTCTGTCGTGTGCGTTGACCTACCCGGAGCCGGCCGCCCGGTTGCAGCAGTTGTGCGGCGCGATCACGGCCAAGGCCGTGGAGGACTGCTCGTTCTACCGGGATGCCCGCTTGGTGTCGCTCAACGAGGTGGGCGGGGATCCCCGGCGTTTCGGGGTCAGCGCGGCGGAGTTCCACCGCGCCGCCGCCGAACGGGCGCGGTACTGGCCACGGACCATGACGACCTTGTCGACCCACGACACCAAGCGCGGCGAGGACGTCCGCGCCCGCATCGGGGTTCTGTCCCAGGTTCCCGGACTGTGGTCCGAACTGGTGGCGCGGTGGCAGAGCGCGCTCCCCTGTCCCGATCCGCCGACCGGGCTTTTCCTGTGGCAGAACATTTTCGGCGTGTGGCCGGCGAGCGGGCTGATCACCGACGGTCTGCGCGAACGACTGCACGCCTACACCGGGAAGGCGATGCGCGAAGCCGGCCGGCGCACATCGTGGCACCAGCCGGACGAGGAGTTCGAGAACGCCGTGCATGGCTGGCTGGACAACGTCCTGGACGGGACGTCGGCCGCGGACCTGACCGAACTTCTCACCCGCCTGCTGCCGCACGCGCACAGCGACGCCCTGGGCCAGAAACTGCTGGCGCTGACCGTTCCCGGCATCCCCGACGTCTACCAGGGCACCGAACTGTGGGAGGACAGCCTCGTCGACCCGGACAACCGCCGGCCGGTCGACTACGCCGAACGCCGGGCGGCGCTGCACCGGTTGGAGCATCCGAAACTACGGGTGGTGTCCGCGGCACTCGGCGCGCGTCGCAAGCGTCCGGAGAGCTTCCTGCGCGGCGGCTACCGGCCGGTGCTTGCCTCCGGTCCCGCCGCCGAGCATGTGGTCGCCTTCCTGCGCGGCGACGATGTGCTGGTCGCCGTCAGCCGCTGGACCGTGCGGCTGGCCGACACGGGTTGGGGCACAACCACTGTCGTGCTGCCGCCGGGGACCTGGACCGACCGGATCACTGGGGCACCTCACCACCGGTCCGCATCTGCGGCCCAGTTGTTCGGTGAGCTCCCGGTCGTCCTGCTGGAGCGCACCGATGGCTGAGTTCTCGGTATGGGCCCCGCTGCCCCGGGCGGTGCGGGTGGACGTCGAGGGCGTGCTGCACCCGATGACCCGCCACAACCACGGCTGGTGGCGGGCACAGGTGGACTGCGGGTCCGAGGCCCGGTACGGCTTCGTCCTCGACGACGATCCGAGGGTCCTGCCCGACCCCCGCTCCGGACGCCAGCCCGACGGGGTTCACCAGCGATCGCAACTCTGGGACGCCCGCCGGGCGGCCTGGACCGACGACCGCTGGGCCGGCCGCTCCGCCGAAGGCGCGCTGATCTACGAGCTGCATGTCGGCACGTTCACGCCGGAGGGCACCTTCGACGCCGCGATCGGCAGGCTCGACCACCTGGTGGAACTCGGGGTCGACCTGGTCGAACTGATGCCCGTCAACGCCTTCAACGGCACCCACGGATGGGGCTACGACGGGGTGCTGTGGTTCGCCGTGCACGAGCCCTACGGCGGCCCGGACGGCCTGGTCCGGCTGGTCGACGCCTGTCATGCCCGCGGCCTCGGTGTCCTGATCGACGCGGTGTTCAACCACTTCGGACCCTCCGGCAACTACCTGCCCCGCTTCGGCCCCTACCTGTCGGAGACCGGGAACCCCTGGGGGGAGGGCGTCAATCTGTCGGGTCCCGGCGCCGACGAGGTGCGCCGTTACGTCATCGACTGCGCGCTGCGCTGGATGCACGACTTCCACGCCGACGGACTGCGCCTGGACGCCGTCCACGCCATGGTCGACACCACGGCGATCCACATTCTCGAGGAGTTGGCCGCCGAGACCGATGCGCTGTCGGCCGTCGTGGGCCGTCCGCTGTCGCTCATCGCCGAGAGCGACCTCAACGACCCGCGCCTGATCACCCCGCGGGACCGCGGCGGTTACGGCATGACCGCACAGTGGGACGACGACATCCACCACGCGATCCACACCGCCGTGTCCGGCGAGCGCCAGGGCTACTACGCCGATTTCGGCTCGATGGCCACACTGGCCGCCACCCTGCGCAACGGCTACTTCCACGCCGGGACCTACTCGTCGTTCCGCGGGCGCCGGCACGGCCGGCCGCTGGACACCAGCCTGATCCCGGCGACCCGGCTGCTGGCCTACACCTGCACCCACGACCAGGTCGGCAATCGCGCCGCCGGGGACCGCCCGGGCCAGAACCTCGACTCCGGTCAACTGGCCATCAAGGCAGCCCTGGTTCTCGGATCGCCCTACACCGCAATGCTTTTCATGGGTGAGGAGTGGGGCTCGACCCGGCCGTTCCAGTTCTTCAGCTCCCATCCCGAACCGGAACTGGCGCGGGCCACCGCCGAGGGGCGCAAGGCGGAGTTCGCCGAGCACGGATGGGATACCGGCCCGGTTCCCGATCCGCAGGACCCCGAGACGTTCCAGCGTTCCAAGCTGGACTGGGCGGAGGCCGACGAACCCGGGCATGCCGAACTGCAGGAGTTCTACCGGACCCTGATCCGGTTGCGCCGCGACGATCCCGACCTGGCCGACCCGTGGCTGCCCGATCTGGGCGTCGACGTCGACGAGGACCGGCGCTGGATCGTGATGCGCCGCGGCGCGGTGGCCATCGCCGCCAATCTGGGAACCGAACCGGTGTCGGTGCCCGTCACCGGGGCAGTGCTCGCCGAGTGGGGCCGGCCGGAGGTCGGTACGTACGCCACGCAACTCCCTGGGCATTCGGTGGCGGTGCTGCGGGCTGTGGAGTGACGCGGATCAATCACGTGAGAAGACCACCCGGCCCCCGACGATCGTCATGGCCGCCGCGATCGTGTGAATCGAGTCCGGCGCGACGGTGACGAGGTCGTCGGTCAGCACCGCCATATCGGCCAGCTTGCCGACCTCGATGCTGCCCCGGTGCTCGCCCTCCCCGATGGCTCTGGCCGGCCAGAGGGTCCACATGCGCAGTGCGTCCTCGACGGCGATGGCTTCCTGGGCCTCGAACACACCGTCGTCGGACTTGCGGGTGACCATCGCCTCGATGGCGGGGAACGGGTCGACGTTGCCCAGGTAGATCCCGGTCATATCGGTGCTGGCCGCCGGTTCCAGGCCGGCCCCGATCAGGGTCTTGAACTTGAAGCCGGTCCTGGTCCGTTCCGGACCCATGTTCTCGTTGTCGGCCTTGACCAGCTCGGTCAACCAGATCGGCTGCACCGAGATCCGCAGCACGCCCTCCTCGGCAAGCTTCGTCGCCCGCTGCAGTTGGGAGTCGGTCAACTGGAACATGCCGAAGTGCTCGATGCGGCGCAGTGTCGCGGTGCTCTGGCCCGAGGACGCGGAGTGCTCGTAGGCGGTCAGGCCGATATCGACCGCCGCATCGCCGGAACAGTGCAGCATGGCGATCCGTTTGTTGGTGTGCGCCAGGTCGGCGAAGGCGTTGGCCTCGTCCTGCGGAGTGACCAGTGTCCCTCTGCCGCCGGGCGGGTCGATGTCCAGATGCCCGAGGTAGGGCTGGTACATGTAGCCGGTGCGGCAGTCGTTCTCGCCGTCGACCCAGGCCTTGATCCCGACGAACTTGAAGTAGTCAGGGTCGGCCCCGGCCGGCATCTCGAACTCGTCGAGATCCGCGGGAAAGCCTTTGCCGTCCGGGGCCGCCCAGACCGAGACGGAGTAGCGGATGTTGGGCTGGGCGAGTGTCGCGCTGACCGCCTGGACCGCGGGGACGACCTGGTGCGGGGTAATCGCCAGGAGGGAGGTGTAGCCGTGCGCGTTCCAGAACTCCGGGATGCCCTGGGAGACGTAACTCGAAATCTCGCTGGGCTGTGGTGAACTCGGGATGTCGGCGAACCCGTCGGTGATCACGCCGGTCGGTTCGCCGTCCTCGTCGATTAGCACGGTGCCGCCCTTGGGCAGCTTCGCCGTGCCCTTGCCGATCTTCAGCACCGTCAGGGCGGTGTCGTTGACGATCGCCATATGCGTCCCGTTGCCCAGGATCACCGGGTTGTCCGGCGCCGCAGTGGACAGCTCTTCCTTGGTGGGCAGTCGCTTCTCGACGAACTTGTTCTCCGACGCCGAGACACACGCGACGAAGATCCACTCCCCCTTGGCGGTCGTGGCAGCGCGGTCACGCAGCTTGCCGAGAGTCGCGGCCACCGACGTCGTGTCCGGGAAGCGGGCGTCGACCCAGTCGTCTTTCATCCAGAGCGTCTCGATCGGATGGCAGTGCGCGTCGATCAGCCCCGGAACGACCCGGCGCCCCTTGAGATCCACCACCTCGGTGGCGTCCCCGGCATGCTTGCGGATCTCGGCATCACCCCCGACCGCGACGAACCTGCCACCGGCGACCGCCACCGCTTCGGCCTGCGGATGGGCGGGGTCCAGCGTCGTGATGGCGCCGTTGACGAAGATGACGTCGGCGGACTCTGCGGTCATCGGATTCTCCACCTGGTTGTTGTCAGCGCAACGGAATGTCGTTGTCGCTCTTGGATTCCTGGTAGACCTTCGACAGCGCGGCGTAGCGCTCCCGGACGCGTTGCTGCCGCTCGTGAAGTCGGCCGCGAACCGGCTCGGGTTCGGAATCGACCAGATCCGGAATCGAATACGCGGTCCAGTAGGCATTCTGGTGTCGGTAGCCGCCCGGCGCCAGGCCGAACACCTCCCGCAGAATTCTCAGGTCGTGCGGGATCGCGAAGCTGTCCCGGGACTCCTGATGGCTGAACAGGTAATAGAAGTTGTCGAACCCCGCCCACGTGATCGCCGACATGCACAGCGTGCAGGGCTCGTGGGTGGCCAGGAAGATCAGGTCCCGGGTGTCCGGGCGTTCGGGCAGGTCGTAGAACTCGTTGAGGGTGCGCACCTCACCGTGCCAGAGCGGGTTGACGGTCTCGCCGTTGGTCCCGGCGATCACCAGCGACAGATCCGACTTCCGCAGGATCGCCGCGCCGAAGACCTTGTTGCCCTGCGCCACCCCACGTTCGGTGAGCGGCAGGATGTCACAGTCGATCACGTCCAGCAGACGACCCCCGATGGTCACAGGAGCTGAGTATAGGAGCCGAAGCGCACCGCGCAGGGCAATCCGAAGCGCACCGCGGAGGGCAATAAAGTCGACGCGTGCCCATCAGCCCGACGTCTCCAGATTCCGGTGCCGCGATGCTCATCATCGGGCGGCGTATCCACCCGGGGCGTGAGGACGACTACCTGGCCTGGGAGGAGAGGATCACCGCGACGGCGGCACGGTATCCCGGCTACCGTGGCGCAGAAGTCAAGCCGCCCAGCGATATTCAGCCCGACTGGGTGGTGGTCTACCGGTTCGATTCGGTCCCGCACCTGCGGAACTGGTTGAACAGTGCGACCCGGCAGAGCCTCCTTGACGAAGCCGCCGACATTTTCGACGGACCCGCGACCCAGCAGGTGATTTCCCAGGGCACCGAGATCGTGGACCCGTTGGTGACGGTGGTGGTCACCAACCGAGTCGATCCGGATCAGGTCGAGGCGTTCCTGGCCTGGCGGCAGCAGATGGTCCGGGCCGAGAGCAACTTCCCGGGAGTCCGCGGTTCCGAGGTGTTCCGGCCGATCGAGGGCGTGCAGGACGAGTGGACCACCGTGTACCGGTTCGACACCGCCGAGCACCTCGAGGCGTGGATGACGTCGAAAGAACGGCGCAGACTCCTCGCCGAGGGACCCTTCGGCGACTTCCGGCTCCGCACGATCGACCAGTCGTTCGGCAGCTGGTTCACCTTCGAGGGCGCGGCCGGGCCGCCGCCGTCGGACTTCAAGACCTCGATCGCGGTGTGGCTGGGCCTCTACCCCACCGTGGTTCTTCTGACACTGTTGACGACACCACTGCACATGCCGTTCTGGCTGGCGATGTTGGTAGGAAACCTGTTGTCCAGCTTCGTGATGAGCTTCGTGACGATGCCCTACTACGCCAATCCCATTCTGCGCTGGTGGCTGTCGGCACCTCCGGTGCCGCGCCTGCATGGCATCAACGTCAAGGGCGCTCTCCTGGTGCTGGCGATCAACGGGCTGTGGGCCGCGGTCTTCTATTTCCTCACCGTCAAGGGGGGCGTCGGGCCCTGAGCGGAGCGCTGCCTGAGAAGGTCTTGTTGAGGGGCTTCAGAGACTTCCTCGCCCGCGGCAACATCGTCGACCTGGCGGTCGCTGTGGTGATCGGCACCGCCTTCACCGGCCTGGTCACGAAGTCTTGGCTGACGAGTCGGTGCCGCCAACCGCATCACGAATCTCGGTCAGCAACCGGATCTGCTTATCCGCGGGGGCTTCCGCCTTATCCCCGTCCGAATTCGGTTATTGGGCATGACCATGAGGAAATGCACCACGGCCGCCACCAGAACGACGTTGATGGTCGCCGTGACCAGGACGTCGAGGTCGATGGTCTGGCCGCCGCCGATCGCGATTTTGAGAATGCCGTAGGACGCGTCCTTGCCGGCTCCGATTCGGTTGATCGACGGTTGAATTATGCTGCTAGCCGCCACGCACCGTGGTCGGGACACTCCCAACCCACCCTTTAAGGAAAGAGCACCCGTGATCAGTGACGCGACCTCCAGCAAGGACCGGATGCAGTACATCGTCGACGTCTTCGAGACGAACTACGGCGAGCAGATGCGATCGCAGGGCAAGGCCTGGCGGGGGAAGTTCCGCAAGATGGCCTCGGGAGCGTTTCCGTTCTACCGCGGCAGCGCGGTCGTTTACTACTCCGATCTGGCCGACGAGGGTGCCGACCCCTTCGTCACCGAGGAGTCCAGCAGGGTCTGGATCCAGGGTGACCTGCACGCCGAGAACTTCGGCACGTACCTGGACTCGACCGGCCGGCTTGTCTTCGACGTCAACGACTTCGACGAAGCCTACGTCGGCCCCTATACCTGGGACGTGCGGCGGTTCGCCGCAAGCCTGGCCCTGATCGGCTACGACAAGGCGATGGCCGACGACGAGATCCGCGAATTGATCACCGCGTTCACCGACAGCTACACCGCGCAGGTCAAGCGGTTCGCGGCACAGGAGGACAACGCCGGCTTCGCGTTGACTCTCGAGAACACCCAGGGCGTGCTTCTCGAGGTACTGCGCTCCGCCCGCCAGCTGACCCGGGTGGGCCTGCTCGACAACCTCACCGAGATCACCGACGGCGATAGACGATTCGTCCGCAATCATATGAACTCGACGATCACCGACGACACCCGCGCGGCCCTGGAGCAATCCTTCGCCCGGTATCTGGAAACCATCCCGCCCCGAAGGCGCCAGGCCGACATCAACTACCGGATCAAGGACGCGACGGCCACCCAGGGCTTCGGAATCGGCTCGGCAGGGCTGCGAATGTTCTCGCTGCTTCTCGAAGGCCCGACGCAGACTCTCGAGAACGACATCGTCGTTGCGTTCAAGCAGTCACGGCCGTCGGCGGTAGCCTGCGCGGTCAAAGACCAGAACATCAAGGACTACTTCCTGCACAACGGCCACCGGTCGGCCGTCTCACGGCGGGCGTTGCAGGCCCACGCCGACCCATTGCTGGGCTACTCCGAGTTCGACGGCGCCGGCATGCTCGTCACCGAGATCTCCCCCTACGGGGCGTCCCCGGAATGGGGCGAGATCAACGAATTCGAGGACATCTACGGCCTGGTCAAGGACCTCGGCCGGGCGGTCGCCAAGATCCACTGCGTCTCCGACGAGGACAGCGACCAGACCCTGATCACCGGCTCCGCGGACACCGCGATTCTGGCCAGCTTCGCCGGCAAGGAGGCCGAGTTCACCAAGGCGGTGACCGAGTGGGCCGAGGCATACGCCAACCAGACGCGCGACGACCACCGCCTCTTCCTCGATGCCTTCCGCAACCGGGAGTTCCCCAGCCTGCGTAACTAGCAGTACGACCCTCGGTCCGACCGGTAGGCATAATCGTGGCGGTGGACGATGATCGCGGCGCCATCCCTCCCCAGAAGCAGATGACCGGGATGCTCGGGCATCCGGTGGCCGAGAACCCGATAGACCGGATGTTCGACGCGGTCTACGCCCACTACGGCCTGCACTGGCAGTTCTGGAAGAACGACATCGCCACCGAAGCCGACCTCGCACTGGCGGTGGCTGCCCTGCGCCCACTGGGCTACCGCGGCATGGCCATCACGGTGCCGTGGAAGGTGGCGGTGATCCCCCTACTCGATGAGGTCGACGACGATGTGCGCGCGATCGGAGCCGCCAACTACATGACGATCGAGGGCGGACGACTGATCGGCCACAATAACGACGGCAAGGGCGTGGTGAAGGCGATCGAGAAGGTCGCTCCCCTCGACGGCCGGCGGGTGGTGATGCTCGGGGCTGGCGGCGCCGGACGGGCGATGGCCGTCGAACTCGCTTGGGCCGGTGCCAGCCACCTCACCCTGGTGACCCGCCGCGAGGAGCAGGGACGCGAGGTGGCCGACACCGTCACCCGCGCCTCGGGCGTGCCGGCGGTGTGGCAGCAGTGGGAGAACGAGGTGGCCGCGCCGACCGGCACCACCCTGCTGATGAACGCCACCCACCTGGGCTGCGCCCCCGAACTGGAACCGGTGCCGGTGCGGTGGGACAGCGTCGATCCGGGCTGCGTCGTGGTGGACGTGATCACCAACCCGCGGATCACCCCGTTCCTGGCCGCAGCCGGTGAGCGGGGCTGCCCGGTGGTCGACGGAGTGGAAATGCTTGTGCAACTGGCGATTCAGATCTTCGAGCAGTGGACCGGACTGGTGCCGGAAGAGGCCGTGTTCCAGCGCGCCGTGGCCCAAGCGCTCGGAGAGACGCCGGCCTAGGTGAGGTAGCGGTAGGCCGGGGATCCCGGCTCAAGCGCCTCGACGTGCAGACCCGATTCGTCCATCCGCGCGCGCAGCCCCTCCAGGCCGGCCGCCGAGCCGAGTTCGACGCCGACCAATGCCTCACCGGTCTCCCGGTTGTTGCGTTTGACGTACTCGAACAACGTGATGTCGTCGTTCGGACCCAGCACCTCGTCGAGGAACCGGCGCAGTGCACCGGGCTCCTGCGGGAAGTCGACCAGGAAGTAGTGCTTGAGTCCCTTGTGGACCAGGGAGCGCTCGAGCACTTCGCCGTATCGGGAGACGTCGTTGTTGCCGCCCGAGATCAGGCACACCACAGTCGATCCCGGCTCCACGCCGGCCTCGAGCAGTCCGGCGACCGACAACGCGCCGGCGGGCTCGGCGATGATCCCCTCGTTCTGGTAGAGGTCGAGCATCGCGCTGCACACGGCACCCTCGTCGACGGTGGTCACCGACACCATGTCGCCAGCTGCGGCCAGCGCCTGGAAGGTGAGCGTGCCGGCCCGCTTCACGGCGGCGCCGTCGACGAACTGGTCGACGTGATCTAAATCGACCGGCTGGCCGGCGGCGAGCGCGGCGATCATCGACGCCGCCCCGGCCGGTTCAACGCCGAGCACCGAGGTGTTGGTCGTCCGCTCGGCAAGGTAAGTGGTGATTCCGGAGATGCAGCCGCCGCCGCCGACCCCGACGACGACGAGGTCGGGTTCGCGACCGAGTTGGTCGAGGATCTCCACGGCGATAGTGCCCTGCCCGGCCATGGTGCGCGGATCGTCATACGGCGGTACCAGGGTGGCTCCGGTGCGCGCTACGTCGGCGATCGCGGCTGCGGCGGCATCGTCGTAGGTGGATCCCCCCACGATCACCTCGATGAACTCGCCACCGTGGTAGCTGATGCGGTCGCGCTTCTGTTTCGGGGTCTTGGCCGGAACGTAGACGCGACCGTGCACCTTCATCGTCCGGCAGGCCAGTGCGAACCCCTGCGCGTGGTTGCCCGCGGACGAGCAGACCACGCCGACCCGCAACTCGTCCTCGCTGAGCTGTTTGAGCAGGTTGTAGGCGCCACGCAGCTTGTAGGACCGCACGCTCTGCAGGTCTTCACGCTTGAGGTAGACCTCGGCGCCGGTGGAGGCCGATAGCCGGTCGCTGTACTCGAGCGGGGTCTGCTGGGCGAAATCGGCGATCCGCACGGCAGCCTCGTCGATGTCGGCCGCGGTGATCGGCGACGACACAGAACGGTGGCTCAGGTCAGCAGACACCGCATTATGGTGCCACCCAGCAGGGCGATTCAGTGAATCGGGGTGAGCACGAAGACGGGGATCTCGCGATCGGTTTTACGCTGGTAGTCGGCATAGTCGGGCCATACCGCGACGGCGCGCTCCCACCAGGTGGCCTTCTCGTCCCCGACCACCTCGCGGGCTTCGTACTCGCCGGTCTCGGTGCCGTCCTGCAATTCCACGCGGGGATGGGAGACGATGTTGTAGTACCAGACCGGGTTCTTCGGCGCCCCGCCCAGCGATGCGACGACCGCATAGTGCCCGTCGTGCTCGACCCGCATCAGCGGGGTCTTGCGCAGCTTGCCGGTCTTGGCGCCGACAGTGGTCAGCAGGATTACCGGTTTGCCTTTGAGTTCGGTGCCGGCGGTGCCTCCCGAGGACATGTAGAGCTCCGCGTTCTCGCGAGCCCAGTCCGACGTGCTGGGTTCGTATTCTCCGGTCAGTGGCATGGCTCAAGCCTAGCGGCGAAACGCGGCCCCAGTTGGCGTAGTCATGCAGGCATATGAGCGCGAAACTGGGATCAGCACTTCGAACTAATAGATGAGAGGCTTCAGAAATTCGGTCTGCGGATAACGCGTAATCACCTCGTAGCCGCGCCGGCGTTGAGCGGCACGCGCGGTGTCGTCCCTAACCAACCGCTCACATTCTTCGGCCAGCGAGTCGTATGGAACACCCGCGACAGCGTCCGCGTAGAAATCAGACACCGACGTAGAAACGTTAATCTCGCTAACCACGGCGGCTGCGTTGGAAAGCAAGTAATGGACCCGAACGACTTCGAAAATCTCGGTGGGATGATTATGGAGGTTGAGAACAACTTTCGAACGTGCGACGTACTTATCGCGCTCGGCACCGTAAACGCCGAAAAGAGTCACCAGATTCAGTCCACGCGTCCTAATCTCATCGAAAATTTTCGAACGACGATCCGTCACTGACCCGTAGAAGAGTACATCGATGTCTGGAACGCGTGCATGCGCGATTCGTGTCAGGTCCGCCTGGTGACCGATCCTCAGCAGTTTCACGTCGGGAATACCGGATCCACGGAATGCTGAAATATTCCTATTACTGTAATCCCAAGTCTCGAAATTGCGAATCCAGTGAAGAATATTATCGTTCCAATCGAATCGCGACTCACCGTAGATTTGCTCAGTATTGATAACGATTGATGATTCGGGAATCCGCGATATCCAACGAGGGTCAGCCAAATGACACCCAACAATGATGTTTCGTCGCATGGGATCGAACTCGTCAATGAGTAAGGTAGTGTCATGACCTAATTCACTCAGCGTGAAAACAATTAATTCGGCAAGCTCCAGCAGACAGAAGGAATGCTGATAGCCCCGAGGCTGCGGTAGGCAGACGTTGAATCTGGCTTCGCTCATCACCCTTGACTTCTCCTCATTAAACCCCGCCGCAGACCCGCCTCACGGCTGGGCAGGCGAGTGGAGCCAGTGAGCGACGTCTCCAGGAGGGAGATAGACCTGCGCGACTCCAGGGATGGTGGATTCGAGGCAGATCGCTCCGCGGTCCAGGTGAGCCGCATGAAATCTACCTGACTAGCCCCCGAGACAGCCCGGGCCCAGCAGTGCCTTGAGGTCGCCCATCAATGCCGACGATGGCGTGACACGCAACGACTGATCCAGTTCCAGTGTGGTGATCCGTTCACCGCTGATGAGCCGCAGGTGCACCTGCGAGGTGCCGGGATGGCGGGCCAGCACCTGCTTGAGCGCGGTGACCTTGTCCAGCGTGCATTGACGGGTGGGCAGACTCACCGCCAGCGGCCGGTCCGCCTGGGCGTTCGAGAAGTCCGGCACCACGAGATCGTTGGCGATCACGCTGATCCGGTCGTCCTGAATACGCACCTTGCCGCCGACGATCACCACGGCGTCGTCGGCGATCTCCGCACCCACCAGCGAGTAGGTCTGCGGGAAGAACATCACCTCGATGCCGCCGGTGAGATCCTCCAATTGCGCTGAGGCCCAGGGCATCCCATTCTTGTTGACCCGCCGGTTGACGGAGGCGAGAATTCCACCCAGTCGGACCTGCGTGTCATTGACCACGCTGCCCTCCAGGATTGTGGGAATCGCGGTATCGGCCTGGGTGGCCAGCAGGTGCGCGACACCGTTGAGCGGGTGCCCGGAGACATACAGTCCCAGCATCTCCCGCTCGAGGGCGAGTTTGTGCTTGTCGTCCCATTCATCGTCGGGGACCTTGATGGTGAAGACGGCATCGCCGCCGCTTCCGTCCTCCGAGCCCCCGCCGAACAGGTCGAACTGCCCCATCGCCTCGGCCTTCTTGGTGCCCAGCACCGAATCCACGGCGTCGGTGTGCACCAGGAACAAGCCCTTGCGCGCGTGCTTGAGCGAGTCGAAGGCACCCGCTTTGATCAACGACTCGGTGACCTTCTTGTTGCAGGCGCCGATATCGATCTTGTTGAGATAGTCCGAGAAGTCCGTGAACCTGCCCTTGACGGCGCGAGTGGCGACCAGCGAGCCGACGACGTTGGCGCCGACGTTGCGCACGGCGCCAAGCCCGAACCGGATGTCGGTGCCGACGGAGGTGAAGTTCAACTCGGACTCGTTGACGTCCGGCGGCAGCACGGTGATGCCGAGCTTGCGGCAGTCGGCGAGGTAGACCGCGGCCTTGTCCTTGTCGTCGCCGACCGAGGTCAGCAGACCGGCCATGTATTCGCCCGGATAGTTGGCCTTGAGATAGGCCGTCCAGTACGACACCAGCCCGTAGCCGGCGGCGTGCGACTTGTTGAAGGCGTAGTCGGCGAACGGCAGGATGGTGTCCCAGAGTGCTTTGACCGCAGGGGCGGAGAAGCCGTTGGTCTTCATGCCCTCGGAGAAGCCCTCGAACTCCTTCTCCAGGACCTCGCGTTTCTTCTTGCCCATGGCTTTGCGCAGGATGTCGGCTCGGGCGAGCGAGTAGCCAGCCACCTTCTGCGCGATGCGCATGATCTGCTCTTGGTAGACGATCAGACCGTAGGTCTCGGCCAGGATCTCCTGCAGCGGCTCGGCCAGTTCCGGGTGAATGGGCTTGATGGCCTGCCGGGCATTCTTGCGGTCGGCATAGTCGTTGTGGGCGTTCATGCCCATCGGTCCGGGCCGGTACAGCGCCAGTACCGCGACGATGTCCTCGAACCCGGTCGGTTGCATGCGGCGCAACAGATCCCGCATCGGACCGCCGTCGAGTTGGAACACCCCGAGGGTGTCGCCGCGGGACAGCAGTTCATAGGTCGCCGGATCGTCGAGCGGCAACGTTTCCAGCACGACTTCGACGCCGCGGTTGGCTTTGATGTTGTCCAGCGCGTCGCCGATGATGGTCAGGTTGCGCAGGCCGAGGAAGTCCATCTTCAGCAGGCCGATGGCCTCACACGAGGGGTAGTCCCACCCGGTGATCACCGCGCCGTCCTGCGGGCGCTTCCACAGCGGGATCGACTCGATCAGCGGCTCGGAACTCATGATGACCGCGCAGGCGTGGACGCCGGCGTTGCGGACCAGGCCCTCAAGGCCGCGGGCGGTCTCGTAGATGGTGCGCACGTCGGGATCGGTGTCGATCAGGCCGCGGACCTCAGCGGCCTCCTTGTACCGCTCATGGGTGGGATCGGTGATCCCCGACAGCGGGATGTCCTTGGCCATGATGGGCGGCGGCAGCGCCTTGGTGATCCGGTCTGCGATCGCGAAGCCGGGCTGCCCGTAGTGCACACGAGCCGAATCCTTCAGCGCCGCTTTGGTTTTGATGGTGCCGAAGGTGATGACCTGGGCGACGCGGTCACTGCCCCACTTCTCTGCGGCGTAGCGCACCATCTCACCGCGACGACGGTCGTCGAAGTCGATGTCGATATCGGGCATCGAGGCGCGTTCGGGGTTGAGGAAACGCTCAAACAGCAGTCCGTGTTCGATGGGGTCGATATCGGTGATCCGCAGCGAGTAGGCCACCAGCGACCCGGCCGCCGACCCGCGGCCCGGGCCGACCCTGATGTTGACCGACCGTGCGTAGTTGATGAGGTCGGCCACGATCAGGAAGTAGGACGGGAATCCCTTGTCACAGATGACGTCGATCTCGTAGGCGGCGCGCTCGGTGTACTCCACCGGCACCCCGGCCGGGAACCGGCGGGCCAGTCCGGCGTCGACCTCGTGGTGCAACCAGGTCGCCTGGGTGTGGCCCTCGGGCACCGGGAAGATCGGCATCCGGTCCCGCGGGGTCCACACGTCGGCGTAGGACTGCACCCGCTCGGCGATCAGCAGGGTGGACTCGCAGGCCTCCGGAATCTCGTTGTCCCACAGCGCCCGCATCTCGGCGGCGGATTTCAGGTAGTAGCCGTCGCCGTCGAATTTGAACCGGTTGGGGTCCGACAGCGTCTTACCGGTCTGCACGCACAACAGGGCCTCGTGACTGTGCGCAGCCTCGCGGGTGACGTAGTGGCAGTCGTTGGTGGCCAGCGGCCGGATGCCGAGTCTGCGCCCGACGTCGAGCAGTCCGTCGCGAACCCGGCGCTCGATCGACAGGCCGTGGTCCATCAACTCCAGGAAGTAGTTGTCGGGACCGAAGATCTCCCGCCACTTCGCGGCCGACGCGATGGCCTCGTCCACCTGTCCCAGTCGCAGCCGGGTCTGCACCTCCCCGGAGGGGCATCCGGTGGTGGCGATGATGCCCTCGGCATGTTCGGCGATGATGTCGGCGTCCATCCGGTTCCACTTGCCCAGCTGGCCCTCGAAAGACGCCAATGAGGTCAGCTTGAACAGGTTGCGCAGGCCGGTGGCGTTCTCGGCGACCATGGTCAGGTGGGTGTAGGAGCCGCTACCGGAGACGTCGTCGGACTTCTGGCCCGGGTCTCCCCAGAGGATCCGGCGGGTATCGAAACGCGAGGCGGGAGCCACATAGGCCTCGACGCCGATGATGGGCTTGATGCCGACCTTGGTCGCCTCGTTGTAGAACTCGCTGGCACCGAACATGTTGCCGTGGTCGGTCATCCCGATGGCGGGCATCTGCAGGCGCTGGGCCTCCGCCAGCATGGGGGTGATCTTGGCGGCACCGTCGAGCATCGAATACTCGGTGTGGTTGTGCAGATGCACAAACGAATCGGTGGTACCCATAGGGCCGTCAGTCTAGGGCCGCCCGCTGACGCCTTCGGCGTGTCCTCGAGGCGTGTCCGGACTCCGGCCTTTGGCCGCACTCCTCAACGCCGAACAACGCCGCTCGATCGTCGCGCGGCTAGCTTCCGTCGCGGAGCATTCGGGCGATCTCCTTGGCCTGCTCAGGCTTGAGATCCCCGGACAACTGCAGCACCTGGCCGTCGATCGGCGCGCTGATCTTGGGTCCCCACACCACCGTCCCGCCCCGGACGAAGGCGATCTGGTTGCCCACCTGACCGGCGGTGAACTTACCGAACTGCTCGGCCGACTCGTTGGTCATGGCCATCTGAACGGTCTCGATGCCGTCGAGCGGGTTGCGGAACGAGTCGACGCGGGTCAATTGCACCCGCATCGCCTCGGGCTTGAGCTCGTAGACCGCCGTCTTGGTGATGTCGCAGATCCGCAGGGGCTGATCCGGCGGGGTGGGCGGCGGCACCGGGCACTGGTCCGGGGTGGTGACGAAGGCGCTGACCACCGGCCGCACCGACAGCGGTTTGATGGTGAGCACGGGAGTGGTCGACGTCGGGGTGATCGGCCCGTCGGCGTCGCTGAACTTGCCGGACCCGAATAGGCCGAGCAGGGCACTGACCAGCGGGACGATGATCGCGACCGAGGAGATCGCCGCCATCACCGCGATCATGATCCGCCGGTTGCGTTTCTTGGTGTCAGCCATGATGCAAGCAAGGTACCTGCCATCTCGGCACCGGAGCGCCGAACCTCAGCATTCACTCCTGACGCGACGTCCGGCCGGCGCGGGCCCGGCGCAGCGCGTCCCCGCTGAAGATCGCCAAGGCGCCCCAGATCAGCGCGAAGCCGACCCACCTGGTTGACGACATCGGTTCGTGGTCGACCAGCACGCCCCAGACGAGCTGCATCGACGGGGTGAGGTACTGCAGCAGCCCGAGGGTCACCAGCGAAAGCCGCTGGGCGGCGACGGCGAAGCACAGCAGCGGTATGGCCGTGACCGGGCCGCACAGCAGCATCAGCGCGGTGTGCGCCGGGCCGTGGTTGACGAAGTCGGCGTCGCCGGTGACCTGCAGGACCACCAGGTAGACCAGGGCGAAAGGAGCTGCGACGGCGGTCTCCACCGCCACGCTGACCCGCGGGTCGACCCGGACCACCTTCTTGACCGCGCCGTACATGCCGAACGACAGCGCCAGGCCGATGCCGATCCATGGCAGCCCCCCCACCCCGGAGGACATCAGCAGCACCGCCGCGACCGCGATCAGCAACGCGGCGAGCTGGACGCGGTTCAGCCGCTCGCCGAACAGCACCACCCCCAGCACCACGCTGACCAGCGGGGTGATGAAGTACCCCAGCGCGGCGTCGACGACGTTGCCGGAGTTCACCGCCCAGATGTAGATCAGCCAGTTCGTCGAGATCAGCGCCGAGGCCACGGTGAGCAGCAACCAGGTGCGGGAGTTGAGGGCCCGAAGGTCACCGAGCCGCCCCGTCGCCACCAGCAGCACCGCCATGAACAGCACGGTCCAGACGATCCGATGAGCCAGGATCTCCGGCGCGCCGGACGGCGCCAGTAGGGTGAAGTACGCCGGGAATACCCCCCACATCCCGTAGGCCGCCAGGCCGAACAGCAAGCCGTTGTGATCAGCGGGCGGCCGCGCGGCCGCGCTCACGACACCAGCGCTCCGCTCGCCGTGAGCGCGCTCACGACACCAGCGCTCCGCTCGCCGTGAGCGCGCTCACGACTCGGTACGCAGCACGTCCAGCGCGTGTTGCAGATCCTCCGGGTAGGGGCTGGTGATCTCGATGTGGCGCCCGTCGGCGGGGTGGGCGAACGCCAGCGACCGGGCGTGCAGCCATTGCCGCTCCAGAGCCAGCCGCTTGGCGAGCTTCGGGTCGGCGCCGTAGGTGAGGTCACCCGCGCAGGGGTGGTGCAGGGCCGCGAAATGCACCCGGATCTGATGCGTGCGGCCGGTCTCGAGGTGGACGTCGAGCAGGCTGGCCGAGCGGAACATCTCCAGCGTGTCGTAGTGGGTGACGCTGGGGCGGCCGTTCTCGGTCACGGCGAACTTCCAGTCGTGGCCGCGGTGCCGGCCGATCGGCGCGTCGATCGTTCCACTGGACGGGTCCGGATGTCCTTGCACCACAGCGTGATACCGCTTGTCGACGGTGCGCTGCTTGAACGCCCGCTTGAGCACGGTGTAGGCGTGTTCGGACAGCGCGACCACCATGACCCCGGAGGTGCCGACGTCGAGGCGTTGCACGATGCCCTGCCGTTCGTGCACCCCGGAGGTGCTGATCCGGAATCCGGCCGCGGCCAGCCCGCCGAGCACCGTCGGCCCGTGCCAGCCCACCGTGGCGTGCGCGGCCACCCCGGGCGGTTTGTCCACCGCGACGATGTCGTCGTCGGAGTACAGGATGGTCATGCCTTCGATCTCGACCGGCGTGTTCTCCACGGGCGCAGGCGCTTCCGGCAGTATCACCGTCAGCCATGCGCCGGCTTCGAGCCGATCGGACTTCGCCGCCGGGACGCCGTCGATCTGGACCCCGCCGTTCTCGGCGACCGCGGCGACCGCGGTGCGCGACAGACCCAGCAGCCGGGCAAGCCCGGTGTCGACGCGCATCCCGGCCAGGCCCTCCGGGACCGGCATCGACCGCTCGGTCATCAGGCCGACTCGGTGCGGGCGTCCGGGCGACTCTCGGGCGTACGCCGTTCGGCGCTGTCGAAGTCATAGCCGAACAACGACAGACCCACCAGCAGGATCGCGCCGCCGACGACTGCGGGGTCGGCGACGTTGAAGACCGGCCACCAGCCGATGGAGAGGAAGTCGACGACGTGTCCGCGCAGCGGCCCCGGCGAGCGGAAGAAACGGTCCACCAGGTTTCCCAGCGCCCCGCCCAGGATCATGCCGAGTCCGACGGCCCACCAGGGCGACACCAGGCGACGGCCCATCCAGATGATGCCGCCCACCACACCGGTGGCGACCAGAGTCAGCACCCAGGTGTAGCCGGTCGCCATCGAGAAGGCGGCGCCGGAGTTGCGCACCAGCGTCCAGGTGACGGTGTCTCCGATGATCGACACGGGCTGTCCGGGAGTCAGCAGTTTGACGGCCAGAACCTTGGTCACGACGTCGAGGACGAGGACCGCGGCCGCGACCGACAGCAGCAGGCGCAGCCGACGCCGGGGCCGAACCGTCGTCCCGTCGGCACCGGGTTCGGTCTCGTCAGTCACTCCCCCATCATTCCCTAGTGGTCCGGCGCGGCATGATGACGGGCATGGCTCGCCTGATTGTCATCACCACCGGCGGCACCATCGCGACCAGCGCGGGGGCCGACGGTGTGCTACGTCCGGCGCGCAGCGGCGCCGAATTGGCAGCCGGCCTCGACGTCGACGTGATCGACCTGATGAGCGTGGACAGTTCCGAACTCACCCCCGCCGACTGGCTGCGCATCGGGGCAGCGGTCGCCGACGCCGCGCACACGGCCGACGGAGTGGTGATCACCCACGGCACCGACACGATGGAGGAAACCGCCCTCTGGCTGGAACTCGGATACGGGGCCGACGCCCCGGTGGTGCTGACCGGGGCGGCCCACGCCTCGGACGCTCCCGACGCCGACGGCCCGGCCAATCTGCGCGACGCGTGCGCGGTGGCGGCGAGCCCGAACGCCCGCGGGTTGGGCGTACTGGTGAGTTTCGCCGGCGCGGTGCTGGCTCCGCTGGGTCTGGCCAAGCTCGCCGGGCCGCCGATGTTCGACGGGACCCGGGTCGGTTCGGTGACGGGGGGCACGTTCTCGACGCACGCCGCCAAGCAACGGCCCTACCTGGGTCCGGTCGGGTCCGCACCGCGGGTTGACATCGCACCGGCCTATCCGGGGGCCGACGGGACAGCCGTCGACGCGTTCGTCGCGGCGGGGGCGCGCGGTGTGGTGGTGGAGGCGATGGGCGCCGGTAATGCGGGCGAAGCGATGGTCGATGCGGTGGCACGCACCTGCCGCCGCGGTGTCGTGGTGGCGGTGACCACCCGGGTTCCCGGAGGCGGTGCCTGCGCGTCCTACGGGCCTGGGCACGACCTGGCCGGCGCGGGCGCGGTGCTGGTGCCGCGGCTGCGCAGCAGCCAGGCGCGGGTGCTGCTGACCGCGGCGCTCGGCGCGGGGCTACCCGTCGACGAGGTCATCTCCCGCTGGGGGTGACGGCTCGTCCCAGTCGAGGCTGTCGACCGGGTTGGCCGCGGTCAGGTCCGGGGTGTCGATGGCGAAGGTCCGCATCAATCCCGGCCCGCTGCTTCGGGTCTCGAAGCGGACACTGACCACACCGTGCCCGGCCCCCTGCACCCAGCCGTGCCCCAGGCCCGGATGACTCACGTCGTCGCCGACCCGCCAGCCCGTCACGGTGATCGCCGGCTCCGGCGCCGGAGCGTCCTGCGACGACTCGACCTCGTGCTGTTCGAGCTCCGGGAACAACGACTCCTGGCGAACGTCGCTCAGTCCGGAAAAGCCAACGCCCAGCAGACGTATGGGGCCGATCACCCGCGGATCCAGCAGCAACCGGCGCGCGGTCGCGGCGAGGGTGGCGGCATCGGCGGTGGCATACGGCAGGGTGGCCGACCGGGTCAGCGTCGACATGTCCGCCTTCTTGAGCTTCACCGTCACCGTGCGGGCCCCCCTGCCGTCGCGGAGCAGTCGGCGGTGCGCATGCTCGGCGATAGGTACGGCGGCATCCCTCAGCTGTTCGACCGTGGTCAGATCGGCGGCGAAAGTCGACTCGGCGCTGATCTGTTTGGCCTCGGCCCGCTCGGCCACCGGCCGGTCGTCGACACCGCGGGCCAGCCGATGCAGCGCCGGACCCAGGGTGGCGCCCAGGATGTCGGCCGCCTCGGCGTCGCTCAGCGCGGCCAGCCTGCCGACGGTGTCGACGCCCAGCCGGTGCAACTTCTCCTCGGCGACCGGTCCGATGCCCCACAGCCGCCGCACCGGGAGGCTCTCCAGCAGTAGCTGTTCCTCGTCGCGCCGGACCACCCGCACACCATCGGGTTTGGCCAGACCAGAGGCGATCTTGGCGATCTGCTTGCCCGATCCCGCGCCCACCGAGGCCACCAGCCCGCTCTGCTCGATAATCCGGGTGCGCAGCAGGATGCAGAACTGCTCGACGTCGTGCGCTGATGCGCCGGCCAATTCGGCCGGCTCGCCGAACGCCTCGTCGAAGGACAGCTGCTCGAGCACCGGGACGACCTCGCGGACGGCCTCCATCACCCGCCTGCTGGCGACCCCGTAGACCGCTCCCCGCGGCGGCAGCACCACCGCCGCGGCGCCGACCAGTCGGCGGGCCTGATGTACCGGCATCGCCGAGCGGGCGCCGAACGCTCTGGCCTCGTAGCTGGCGCCGGCCACCACACCGCGACCGCCGGTTCCACCTACCAGCACCGGGCGCCCGCGCAGGGTCGGGCGGGTCAGCTGTTCGACGGACGCGAAGAACGCGTCCATGTCGAAATGCAGCACCCAGCGCGACACACCAGCAGGTTATTCCTGGTCTATCGGCGACAATCCGGAATACCGCCACCAGTGCGGGCAGATCCGACGGGAGCCGCACGATGCGTTACGCCAGCGGCTGGGTCGTCCCCGTCACCCCAGCGCCCCTGACGGCGCCGGGACTTTCTGAATCTCCACCCGCACACCGTCGCCGATCTCCACACCGTCGGCCGGTTCGCCGAACTCGAAGCTGGTGGCCAGGATCTCCTTGGCGATCAGGTCGCGGTGGGCGTGCGCCCAGTCGGCGCGGGACTCCGGCACCGCCATCACGACGCTGATGCGGTCACTGACCTCCAGGCCCGAGGACTTGCGCAGATCCTGCAGTTCGCGGATGCGGTCCTTGGCCCAGCCCTCGGCTTCGAGTTCGGGGGTGACGGTGTCGTCGAGGACGACCAGCCCCGCGCCCCCGGGCAGCGCCGCGGTGCAGGCCGGATCGGCCGCGACCAGCTTGGAGTCGTACTCGTCGGCGTTGAGCACCACCTCGCCGGCGCTCAACGTGCCGTCCGCGTTGAGCACGCCGGCGCCGGCCTTCACCGCCTTGATGGCGTCCTGCACCGATTTGCCCAGCCGCGGCCCGGCCGCGCGGGCGTTGACCGTCAGTTCGAACCGGCCGTGGGCGGCGATGTCATCGGTGAGCTCGACCGACTTGACGTTGAGCTCATCGGCGATCAGACCGGTGAACGGTTCCAATGCGGACGGATTCACCGAAGAACCTAGTGCCACAGTCAATTTCGGCAGCGGCAGCCGCACCCGCAGCTTCTTCGCCTTGCGCAGCGAGGAGGCGGCCGAGCAGACGTCACGCACCTGGTCCATCGCAGCCACCAGAGCGGCGTCGGCGGGGACGACGCCGGCGTCGGGCCAGTCGGCCAGATGAACCGAGCGGCCTCCGGTGATGCCCCGCCAGATCACCTCGGTCGCCATCGGCAGCAGTGGGGCGGCAAGCCGGGTGGTGACCTCCAGCACGGTGTGCAGGGTGTCGATCGCGTCCGGGTCCTCCTCCCAGAACCGCGAACGGGATCGCCGCACGTACCAATTCGTCAGCGCCTCGGTGAACTGGCGCAGCTGATCGCAGGCACCGGAGATGTCACAGACGTCCATCGCCGCGGTCAGGTCCTCGCGCAGCACCGACAGCTTCGCCAGGATGTAGCGGTCGAGCACATTCGCCGAATCCGTCCGCCAGGTGCCGGGTTTGGGGGCGTAGAGCACCAGGAAGCTGTAGGCGTTCCACAGCGGCAGCAGCACCTGGCGCACCCCTTCGCGGATGCCCTGCTCGGTGACGATCAGATTGCCGCCGCGCAGAATCGGCGAGGCCATCAGGAACCAGCGCATGGCATCGGAGCCGTCGCGGTCGAACACCTCGTTGACGTCGGGGTAGTTGCGCAGCGACTTGCTCATCTTCGCGCCGTCGTTGCCCAGGACGATCCCATGCGCCACACAGGTTTTGAACGCGGGCCGGTCGAACAGTGCGGTCGCCAGCACATGCAGCGTGTAGAACCAGCCCCGGGTCTGGCCGATGTACTCGACGATGAAGTCGCCGGGGAAATGCGTCTGGAACCAGTCCTCGTTCTCGAACGGGTAGTGCACCTGGCCGTAGGGCATCGAACCGGAGTCGAACCAGACGTCGAAGACGTCCTCGATCCGCCGCATCGTCGACCTACCGGTGGGATCGTCCGGGTTGGGCCGGGTCAACTCGTCGATGTAGGGCCGGTGCAGGTTGTCCGGCCGGACCCCGAAGTCGCGCTCGAGTTCGTCGAGGCTGCCGTAGACGTCGATCCGCGGGTACGCCGGGTCGTCGGAGGTCCACACCGGAATCGGTGTGCCCCAGTAGCGGTTCCGCGAGATCGACCAGTCCCGGGCATTCGACAGCCACTTGCCGAACTGACCGTCCTTGACATGCTCGGGATACCAGGTGATCTGTTGGTTGAGTTCCACCATCCGGTCCCGGAACTCGGTGACCCTCACGAACCACGACGACACCGCCCGGTAGATCAGCGGGTTGCGGCACCGCCAGCAGTGCGGATA
Organism: uncultured Actinomycetes bacterium; assembly: GCA_903884065.1. Lineage (GTDB taxonomy): Bacteria > Actinomycetota > Actinomycetes > Mycobacteriales > Mycobacteriaceae > Mycobacterium. The sequence continues at coordinate 68,824 of CAISDL010000136.1, forward strand.
CGGGTGGTCGTAGGTCTCATGGCGGATGAGCACCGGGGCGTTGACGGCCGCCGGCCCGGTCCCGTTCTTCAGGTCCCGGATGATCGGGGCGTTGGCGTCGAAGACCTGCTGACCCTGGTAGTCCGGCACACTCGCGTCGAAACGGCCCCTGGCGTCGACCGGGGTGACCGGGATGATCCCGACGGTGTCGGTGGTGGCCTTGTCGTCCTCGCCGTAGGCCGGGGCCATGTGCACCACGCCGGTGCCGTCCTCGGCGGTGACGAAATCGCCCCGCAGGACCTGAAACGAGTTCTCCGCGTCGGCGAAGTACGGGAACGGCGGCAGATAGCGCAGACCGACCAACTGCTCACCGGTGTAGCTGCCCAGGATCTCCGGGTGCTCCCCCAGTTCCCGCGCGTAGGCGGCCAGCCTGGCGCGGGCCAGGATCAGCCGACGGCCGGCCCCCTCCGCCGTCGATGCGATGACGACGTACTCCATCTCGGGATTGACGGCCACCGCCTGGTTGGACGGCAGGGTCCAGGGTGTGGTGGTCCAGATCAGCAGATGGGCGCCGTCCAGATCGGAATCCGGCGCGCTGACCCGGAAGCCGACGGTGATGGCCGGGTCCTGGCGGCTCTGGTAGACGTCGTCGTCCATCCGCAGTTCATGGCTGGACAACGGGGTCTCGTCGTTCCAGCAGTACGGCAGCACCCGCACGCCCTCGTAGGCCAATCCCTTGTCCCACAACTGCTTGAACGCCCAGATGACCGACTCCATGAACGACAGGTCCAGGGTCTTGTAGTCGTTGTCGAAGTCCACCCAGCGGGCCTGACGGGTCACGTAGGCGCGCCACTCGTTGGTGTACTTGAGCACCGAGTCCCGGCACGCGTCGTTGAACGTCTCGATGCCCATCTGCTCGATCTGGGCCTTGTCGGTGATGCCGAGTTGGCGCTGCACCTCCAGTTCGGCGGGCAGCCCGTGGGTGTCCCAGCCGAACCGTCGCTCCACCTTGTAGCCGCGCATGGTGCGGTACCGCGGCACGAGGTCCTTGACGTAGCCGGTCAGCAGGTGGCCGTAGTGCGGAAGCCCGTTGGCGAACGGCGGCCCGTCGTAGAAGACGTATTCCGGCGCGTCCGCACGTCGTTCGATGCTGGCGCGGAAGGTGTCGTCGTCGGCCCAGTAGTCCAGAACCTCACGTTCGAGGGCGGGAAAGTCCGGTGCCCCAGCGGGCGGCTTGGGATAGCCGGTCGGGGTCGCGGTCGGCTCCATCACGCAGGTCCTCCAGTGCCGTTCGGCACGGGGACGACGACGCGCTGGTGCGCGAGCGCCGCGGTACCACCCCGCTTACGCACGCCGGTCGGGCGCACGTCGCTCAATGTCGGGCTGTGACGGGCCCCGCCCGTTCGGCTCTACTGGGCCCCGGTGGGCTGTTCTTCCGAAGGCTCCCCGGTGATGGCCGGATCAGCGCTGCTGGAGGAGATTCTAACGGCGTCGCCCGGCCGGCACGCGGTGAGGGCGACACGGCACGGCCGCAGGATCAGCCGGCGGCGGCGCCGGCCTGCGCCGAACCGTACGGCGAGCCGAACTCGGCCACCGGGGCGAAGCCGCGCCTGCGCGCCGCTGCGGCGCCGATCCGGATCAGCGCACCGGTTGCCACGAAACCGGTCTGGTCCGTCGCAACCAGCGGCGTGAGCAGGCGGTTGTGGACGAAACTGAAGGCCAGGCCCTCCTCGGGGATGGACCAACCGAACGATCCGCCGAGGCCCACATGCCCGAATCCGGGTAGCAGACCGGGGAGCGGCAGACCGTGAAAGCCGAGATGGAAGGCCAGTGGGATGACGAGGTTGCGATCCGGCCGGAGACTGCGGCGGCCGGTGAGCATGCCGACCCGCTCAGCCGACAGATAACGCTGGCCGTCGATCACTCCGCCGTTGGCGATCGCGCCGTACATCCGTGCCAGCGCCCGGGCGGTGATGACCCCGTTCGCCGAGGGAAGTTCGGTGTCCAGCAACGGAATATCCCGTTGGACAAGGGATTTCACGCCGGGAATGTACATCGTGCCGAACGCTGCGGACAGGTCCAGCCCGGCGATGGCCGGGGCGAGGGCATTGAACACCGGATTGGGGATGTTGAGTTGAGGCCCGATGATCTTGGCGACCCGGGTGGGCGCTCCGACGGGCGGACGCCCCAGATGGATGCCATCGGTGTTCAGCGGCGCGGCCACCTCGGTCCGCATCAAGTCGCGCATGCCGCGACCGGTGACGGAACGGGCCAGACCGGACAGCAGCCACCCGTAGGTCAGCGCGTGGTAGGCCGATTTCCCGAAATGCCGGCCCACCGGGGCCGCGGCGATGCGCTCCTCCATGTGGTGGTGGTCGAGCAGTTCCCGTTTGCGCACACCACGAAGGTTCGACAGGCCGGCGCGATGGCGCATCACATCGCGCACCGTGATCGCGGCTTTGCCGTTGGCTCCGAACTCGGTCCAGTACTCGGCCACGGGCGCGTCGTAATCGATCAGGCCCCGATCGGCCAGCCGATGGATGACCGTGGACGCCACACCTTTGGTCGCGGAGAACACCATCGGGGCGGTGTCGGCGGACCATCTCCGCCGTCCCCGCCGGTCCGACCACCCGGTCCAGACGTCGACGACCGGCTCCCCGTCGAGGTAGACCGAGAGCGCTCCGCCACCGAAGCGGGGATGCGGGAAGAGGGCGGCGAAACCGCGCACCGCGCACGCGAAACTCGGATCGGCGGCTCCCTGCACCCCATGGGGCAGGTCAGAACCGCGGTTGGCAGCGTCGCCCCGGGTCACCAGGCAAATCTACAAGCCGGAACCGGCTGTTCAGGAAATTGTTGCCGATCTGTTAGTTTCGCCACTCGCCGAATCAAGAATGCGCTGAGCGGCCACGGCGGGTGGCAACTCGCCGTCGCGGACCTGGCGTTCCACCTCGGCCCGCATCTGGCGCACCGCGGGGTGGTTCAGCACCCGGTCCAGTACGGCGTCGCGCACCATCGCCCAGGTCCAGTCGACCTGCTGAGCCCGGCGGCGGGCGTCGAACTCCCCCGCCTCGGTCAGCACGTCACGATGCCGGAGCACCGTGTCCCACAACTCCGCAAGCCCCGAACCTTCCAGGGCGCTCATCGTCAACACCGGTGGACGCCAGAGTGTTTCACGCGGATAGATCAACCGGATGGCGGCCGACAATTCGCGTGCCGCCGCTTGGGCTTCGCCTGTGTGGGCGCCGTCGGCCTTGTTGACCACCACGATGTCGGCGAGTTCCAGCACACCCTTCTTGATGCCCTGCAGCTGATCCCCGGTGCGAGCCAGAGTGAGGAAGACGAACGTGTCGACCATGTTGGACACGGCAACCTCGGACTGCCCCACCCCGACCGTCTCGACCAGGATGACGTCGAATCCGGCGCCTTCGAGCAGCACGATGGTCTCGCGGGTGGCCTTGGCCACCCCGCCGAGGGTCCCGGAGGTCGGCGACGGCCGGATGTAGGCGTCCGGATGGACCGCCAGGCGGGCCATCCTCGTCTTGTCACCCAGGATCGACCCGCCGGTACGCGTCGAGGACGGGTCGACGGCCAGGACGGCCACCCGGTGTCCCTGTTCGATCAGGTACATGCCGAGTGCCTCGATGGTGGTGGACTTCCCCACCCCGGGGACACCGGTGATGCCGATGTGCATGGCGTCACCGGCGTTCGGCATCAGAGCCGTCAGCAGCCGCTGGGCCTGCTCCCGGTGATCGGGGCGGGTGGATTCGACCAGCGTGATGGCCCGGGCCAACTCGGAGCGGTCGCCGGCGCGGATCGCCTCGGCCAGCGCCGGGATATCGTTGGCGCCCAACGGTACTGGCCCCATCAGCTGTTCATCAGTTCAGGTCGTAACCGAGTCGCTCGGCGAGCTTGTGCAGCAAGCTCACCGCGGCGTCGGCGATGACCGTCCCGGGCGGGTAGATGGCTGTGGCGCCGGCGGCGTACAACTCGTCGAAGTCGCCGGGCGGGATGACACCGCCGACCACGACCATGATGTCGGGACGCCCGACGTCGGCCAGGGCCTGGCGCAGCGCCGGGACCAGGGTCAGGTGACCGGCCGCCAGCGATGACACCCCGACTACATGAACGTCGTTATCGGCCGCCTGCCGGGCCACCTCATCGGGGGTGGAGAACAGCGAGCCGACGTCGACGTCGAACCCGATGTCGGCGAACGCGGTGGCGATGACCTTCTGTCCACGATCGTGGCCGTCCTGGCCCATCTTCGCGACCAGGATGCGTGGCCGGCGCCCGTCGGCCTCGGCGAACTTCTGGACCAGAGCGCTGGCTTCGGAGAGTCCGGTAATGCTGCCTCCTGCACTGACTTCGTCGCGGTAGACACCGGAGATGGTGCGGATCTCGGCGCGGTGGCGGCCGTACACCTTCTCCAGCGCGTCGGAGATCTCGCCGACCGTCGCGTTGGCTCGCGCGGCGTCGATGGCCAGCGCCATCAGGTTGTCGCCCATGCCCTGCCCCGCTGAGCCTGCCGCAGCCGCCCGGGTCAGCTGGGCCAGCGCCGCCTGTACCGCAGGCTCGTCGCGCTCGGCCCTGAGCCGGGCCAGCTTCTCCAGCTGTTCGGTCCGCACGCGGCTGTTCTCGACTTTGAGAACCTCGATATCGGCCTCCTCGTCGACCTGGTACTTGTTGACGCCGATCACCGGCTGCTGCCCGGAGTCGATGCGGGCCTGGGTCCGGGCGGCGGCTTCCTCGATCCGCAGCTTGGGGATGCCTTCGCTGATCGCCTGGGCCATGCCCCCGCGCTCGGTCACCTCCGCGATGTGCGCGCGAGCCCGCTCGGCGAGCTGATGGGTGAGCCATTCCACGTAGTACGACCCGCCCCACGGGTCGATCGGGCGGGTGGTGCCGGACTCCTGCTGCAGCAGCAGTTGGGTGTTGCGGGCGATGCGGGCGGAGAAGTCGGTGGGCAGGGCCAGCGCCTCGTCGAGGGCATTGGTGTGCAGCGACTGGGTGTGCCCCTGGGTGGCCGCCATCGCCTCGATACACGTGCGGGCGACGTTATTGAAGGGGTCCTGGGCGGTCAGCGACCACCCCGACGTCTGCGAATGCGTGCGCAGTGACCTGGATTTGGGGTTTTCGGTTCCGAATTCGCCGACCAGCTCGCTCCACAGCAGCCGACCGGCCCTCAGCTTGGCGACCTCCATGAAGAAGTTCATCCCGATGCCCCAGAAGAACGACAGCCGCGGTGCGAACGTGTCGATGTCCAGACCGGCATCGAGGCCGGCCTTGATGTAGTCGACGCCGTCGGCGAGGGTGTACGCCAGCTCGAGATCGGCTGTGGCACCGGCTTCTTGGATGTGATATCCGGAAATCGAGATGGAGTTGAACTTCGGCATCTTGGCACTGGTGTAGGCGAAGATGTCGGAGATGATCCGCATCGAGGGCTTGGGCGGATAGATGTAGGTGTTGCGGACCATGAACTCTTTGAGGATGTCGTTCTGGATGGTCCCGGCGAGCTTCTCCGGCGGCACGCCCTGCTCTTCGGCGGCCACGACGTAGAGCGCGAGGATCGGCAGTACCGCGCCGTTCATCGTCATCGAGACCGACACCCCGCTCAGGTCGATCCCGTCGAAAAGCTGCCGCATGTCGAGGATCGAGTCGATTGCCACCCCGGCCATACCGACATCGCCCTGCACCCGTGGGTGGTCTGAGTCGTAGCCCCGGTGGGTTGCCAGATCGAAGGCCACCGACAGACCCTTCTGGCCGGCGGCCAGGTTGCGGCGGTAGAAGGCGTTGGAGTCGGCGGCGGTGGAGAATCCTGCGTACTGACGGATCGTCCACGGCTGATTGACATACATCGTCGGGTACGGGCCGCGGATGAACGGCGACTCGCCCGGAACGCTGTCGAGCGGGTAGCCGGCCGCCACCGCCGTGTCGCGGTCGGCGCCGGTGTAGAGCGGCTTGACGACGATCCCCTCCGGGGTCACCCAGTCGAGTTGGTCGGGCGAGTATCCGTGGGCCGACGCCGCTGCCGCGATGTGCTCGGCGGCCGCCGCGGGGGTCGGCGGGGACGCGACGGCGGCACCGTGCAATGCGATGTCGGCGAAGCTGGGGATCGTCTCCGGGCGGGCGGCCGCACCGGCGGCGACTTCGGATCGGGTCATGGTCATGCCCCCAATCGGGTGAGCAGCGAGTCCAGAGCTTGCACCGCATCGATTGTGGCGGCCAGGTAGCCGTCCGGACGGTCCGCGTCCGCAATGTCGGCGACGGCTCTCTCGGGGCCGGCGAGCAGGATCTGGCCGATCCCGGCGGCACGGGCGGCCGCGACTACTCCGTCGGCCTCCGCGCCGTAACGGGCATCGGTTCCGCAGAGGACCGCAACGGCGGCGTCCGCATCCCGCACGACGGCAGTGACGCCGTCGGCGTCGACGCTGCCCGGGTTGATCGCTTCGATCCCACCGGAAGCCAGCAGATTCGCGGCGAAGGAAGCGCGAATGTTGTTCTCGGCCAGTGGACCAAGGGGTAACAGCAGCACGCGGGGGCGGACGCCGGTGCGCTGCAGATAGGCGTCGGAACGGTCCCGTAAGGCCTCGAATGAGGCCGCATATCGCTGAGCCTGGGCGGTGGCGGGGTCCTGCGGCAAGGGCGGTTCGGACAGGTTCGGAAACTCGTTGACACCGGTGATGGCGGTTCGGCGGTGGGCGATGTCATCGGCCCGGCGGGCCCGCACCTCCTCGATCCGGCTGGCGATGTGCTCGCGTGCATCCCGGAAGCCGCCGCGCGACTCGATGTCCTGGAAGTGCGACCAGGCCTGGGCGGCAAGGGTTTCAGTGAGTTCCTCGACATACCATGACCCGCCGGCCGCGTCGAGCACGCGGCCCAGGTGGGACTCCTCGAGCAGCAACAACTGGGTATTGCGCGCTATCCGGCGGGCGAAATCAGGGCTGAAACCGGGGAAGCCGTCCGGAATCGCAATATCGAAGGGCATCACCTCGACGGTGTCGGCTCCCCCGATGCCCGCGCCGAAAGCCGCGACCGTGGTGCGCAGCATGTTCACCCACGGATCGCGTTGCGTCATCATCGGCAACGAGGTGACGGCATGCACACGTGCGGCACCGTTATCCGGGTGACCGAGTGCTTCGGCGATTCGTCCCCAGAGTTGTCTTGCCGCCCGGAATTTCGCGATTGTCATGAACTGGTCGTCATCGGCGGCCAGTCGGAAACTGATCTGAGACAGCGCGTCTGGCACGTCGACCCCGGCGGCGGTCAGCAGCCGCAGGTAGGCGGTCCCCGCCGCGATCACACCGGCCAGTTCCCAGCCCGCGTTGGCGCCGCGGTCGTGCAAGGCCGGGCCGTCGACGGTGATCGTCCGCACGCCCGGATATGCACCCGGGCCGCCGGCCACCGCGACGACATCATCGATCGACGGCGCGGGCCGGCCGCTGATACCGGCGGTGAGTGGATCCGCCCCGAGGTCGATGGACATCGTTGCGCGCCTGGCGTCGTCCGCTCCGGCGACCAGTGCCAGCATCACCTCTGCGGCTGAACGGAATTGCGCTCCGGCGTCGATCAGGACCGGGGCCAATTCGAGGTAGACGCCCTCCAGCCAGCGGCCGAGGTCGCCGACCGGGATACCTCCGCCGCCGACCCGCAGCACCAGCGCGCTGACCCCGTTGACGAGCGCATCCAGTACCAGGGCGTTGCCGTCGGCAGCAGTGCCGGAGAAGCCGGCGGGCGGGAATTCCTCGGCGACCTTCCAGCCGGACAGCACGTCGCGGCGTGGGTCGGCGCCGCGCAGGAACGGCCACTCGCCGGGTAGCGCCGGTTCCGGAAGTGCGTCCAGCGCGGTGTAGAGCGGACGGATCGGGAAGCCTTCGTACGTCGGCGAGTCCAGCAGGCGCTCCGGCTCATCCGCCGGCTCGGCCGGATCGCGCCGGCCGCCTTTAGCAAGCACGTCGGCCACGGCGGAGCGCCACCGTGCGCGAACCTGCTCGAGGGCTTCCTGCTGGACTGCGGACACCGGCAGCTCCTGATAGTCATCGCGCGGCTCTCGCCACCTGCCCCTTGAGGCTAAATGATGACCGCGGGGATTCCCGTAACGGCCGTCGGGGTGCCAGGGCGCGCTGCCCGTAACCTTTCTTGACGTGTTGTCGACGATCCTGCGGCGCGGCCTGATGACGCTGCGCAGTGTGGGATCGGCGATCACCACCACCGCGCGGCAGATGAGCCGCACCCGACTCATGGCGACGGCGATCGCCGCGGTGGCCCTGCTGGCCGTTGTCCTGCTGGTTCCGCTACCGACGGCAGTCCAGCTCCGGGACTGGGCGGCGTCGGTGGGCCGGTGGTTTCCGCTGGCTTTCCTGGGGGCGCATGTCGTCGTGACGGTCCTGCCGTTCCCGAGGACGGCCTTCACCCTGGCGGCCGGCCTGTTGTTCGGCCCGGCATTGGGTGTCGCGATCGCGGTGACGGCCAGCACGCTGAGCGCACTGATAGCGCTGGTGCTGGTGCGGGCCCTCGGCTGGCAACTGAGCACCCTGATAAGCCACCCCCGGCTGGACTCCCTGAACGCGCGATTGCGCGCGCGGGGATGGCCGGCCGTGCTGTCGCTGCGCCTGATCCCCGCGGTGCCGTTCTCGGTGCTGAACTACGCCGCCGGCGCGTCGTCCGTCAGGGTGGTGCCATATTTTCTGGCGACCTTGGTGGGGCTGCTGCCGGGCACCGCCGCGGTCGTGATCCTCGGCGATGCGATGACCGGAAACATCAACCCACTGCTGGTGCTGGTGTCAGTGTGCACCGCCGCACTGGGCTTCACCGGCTTGTTGTACGAGACCAGACGGTTCCGGCGGGATGCCTCCGAGGCTCCGGACTAGAGGGCCCCGAGGACGATCGCCTCGTCCGGGATGTTGCACCGGTTGCGCAGATCCTCGCCCGGCGCGGTGATGGCCTTCAGTTCGGCCTGGACCTGAGGATTGGCCTGCATGTAAGCCGCGACCTGTGCCTTGACCGAATCCTTGGGCTGGCCCTGCAGGCCGGTGAAGAAGGCGTTGACGTCGGGATGGGTGAACAGGTACGCCGTGGTGGCGGCGTCGACCCCGGTCGCCACGTTGGTGAAATCAGCGACCGTGCATCCGGGCGGGGTGTCGGCGATCGCGGGCGAGGCCACCGCCACCAGCACGCCACCGGCGCCGAGGACGATCGCGGCTGTGCGACGCGCCAACAGTGTGAATGTCATGAGCTTCCCCTGGATCGGTGGTTTCTTTCGCTTTCGGTAGCTTAGGGCAGCAACGGGACATCCTCCACTCGCAGGTGCGTGACCTTCTGGGTACGCTTCATCCCAATCGACGTTAAGGACAGTTCACATGACACGGACACGACAGTTCCTGGCGCTTGCCGCCGGCGGGGTCGGCATCGCCGCCGCTTTGCTCGGCGCACCGACCGCGGCCGCCGACGAGAACGGCGGCGGTGGAGCCAACAACCCCCTGCTGCCGGGGTGTGAGACCACCGGCGGAAGCGCTGTGACCGGCGGGCAGACCGAGGATTGCGCGAGCCCGGGCAATTCCCAGATCACCGCCACGCCGAACGACCTCGGAATCATGGGCGGCGAGAACTTCTACGGATTCCCCGGCTTCGGTTACGGATTCTGATCCGTCGCGCCGATCTCCGGGTAGACGACCTCGGGCGCTGACAGTTCGGGGATGTCGGCGGCGGGCAGCGATGCTCGCGCCTCAGCCTCGGCTTTGGCCACTGCCTGGGCGATATCCGGGTCGGTCCGGGTGTTGAACCAGTCGGCGACCTCTGCTGAATCATCTTGGGGCGCGGCCGGACTCACCTCGACCGGCGACGGCTCATAACGGAACACCCCGTCGGAACCCGGCGCCCCGAGCAGTTTGGTGAAGCCCTCCAGCGCTGAGCCGAAGTCACTGGGCACCAGCCACACCTTGTTGGCCTCGCCCTTGGCCATCAACGGCAACGTCTGCAGATACTGGTAGGCCAGCATTTCGGGGGTGGGCCGGCCCGCCTTGATCGCGGCGAAGGTCTTCTCGATGGCCTTGGCCTCACCTTGGGCCTGCAGATACTGCGCGGCCCGCTCGCCCTGAGCCCGCAGAATCCGCGACTGCCGCTCCGCCTCGGCCGCCAGGATCGCAGCCTGCTTGGCGCCCTCCGCCGCGAGGATCTGGGCCTGCTTCTGGCCCTCGGCCTGTTTGATCGACGCCTCGCGGGTGCCCTCGGCGGTGAGGATCACCGCCCGCTTCTCGCGGTCGGCGCGCATCTGCTTCTCCATCGAGTCCTGGATCGACGGCGGCGGGTCGATGCTGCGCAACTCCACCCGCGCCACCCGCAGACCCCAGCGGCCGGTGGCCTCGTCGAGCACGCCGCGCAACTGGGCGTTGATCTTGTCGCGGCTGGTCAGCGTCTGTTCCAGAGTCATCCCACCCACGACGTTGCGCAGCGTGGTGGTAGCCAACTGCTCGACTCCGACGATGTAGTTGTTGATCTGGTAGACGGCGGCCTGGGGGTTGGTCACCTGGAAATACACCACGGTGTCGATGTTGACGGTGAGGTTGTCCTCGGTGATCACCGGTTGCGGGGGAAACGACACCACCCGCTCGCGCAGGTCGACCCGGGCGCGGATGCGGTCGACGAACGGAACCAGCAGCGTGAGCTGGCCCGACACCGTCTTGCTGTAACGCCCGAGGCGCTCGATCACCGCAGCCTCGGCCTGCGGTATCAGGGCGACGGACTTGGCGACGATGACGACGGCCAACAGCACAAGCGCCGCCAACACCACCAGGCCGGCGGTGGCTCCATCCATGATTCGTTCTCCAGTTCCGGTTTAGGAGTTCTGCCAGACCACCGCGGTGGCGCCGTCGATATGCATGACGGTCACCTGGTCTCCGGGCTCGTAGACGTCGTCCTCGTTGAAGGTGCGGGCGGTCCAGACCTCGCCGTCGAGCTTGACCTGGCCGCGCTGCCGGTCGACCCGGTCCAGCACCGTGGCATGCCTGCCCTCCAGCGCCTTGACCGGTTCGGGCAGCCCGTTGCCGGCTGTCAGCCTGCGCCGCAGGACCGGACGCACCCCGGCCAGCAGCAGCACCGAGACCACCAGGAACACCAGGCCATCGACCCACAGGGGCACACCAGGCAGCCAACTCGAACCGGCGGCCGCCAGTGCACCGCCGCTGAGCATGAGAAGGAACATGTCCCCCGTCAGCGCCTCGGCCGCGGCCAAGCCCACAGCCAACACCAACCAGATCAATGCCGCGGGCATGACCGCCACGATACGCGCGCCACACGCGGCGCGCCGTCGGCTGACCGGTGGGTGCATGAGCAATTACACTCACCTCCATCATGTGGTGCCCGAGTGTCTCGTTGTCGGTATGGGCGAACGCATGGCTCGCCGGCCATGCGGCGCCCGACGATGTTCTCGACGCGTTAAGCGCTTGGGCCCCTTGCCATTCAGTGATCGCCTACGACTCCGTCGCCGCCGGCCACACCGGTTTGCCGTGGCCGGACATCGATCCGGCCGGCGCGATGTCACTGCTGCAGACGGTGCGCACCGTCGCCGGCCGCGGAAGCGATCCCTGGCCGGCGCGGCCGGCCATCGCGACGGTACTGCCGGTGCCCGGAGATGTGCGGGGTCTGGCGGTCGGTACGCAGTTCCACATCGACGCCCTGGAAGCGGGCGAGGCTGTGCTGGTCAACGGGCCCGACGGCGCGGCCGTCGGCCTGGTGCCGACCTTCGAGTGGGAGGAGTCCGACGACGATGAGGTGCCGCGCCCGCCGGTGCTGACGTGGTCGGTCTACTCCCTGCCCGGCGTCACCGTCGGAGACCACCAGGAACTCGGAGACGCCGAATACGCGTTGCGGGCCGCGGTGCGCTCCGCCGCCGACGCTCTCGACGGGCTGCGACTGTGCCCGGGCGGCGAGGACCCGAGGGCATTGGTCGAGGAGATCCTGCAGGCGAACAGCCACCATCGCATGCCCGAGCATGCACCCAACCGGGCGGTTCGGGTCCTTGCGACGGCCGCGCACGTCGATGCCATCATCACGGTCTGTTCGGAAGTGGCGCCCATCGGCACTCAGAGCGCGTCAGAGGCGAGGATCGCCGATACGGCGATGCGGCCACTGGCCGCGGTGGTCCGCTCGGCACGGATGGCGGCGGTCACCGCGATTCTGCACTCCGCCTGGCGCAGCTAACGCGCCGGACGACCGGGACCCGCGGCCGCAGCGGCGGCCGCGCTCGCCTCACAGTCAGCGGTGCAGAACCGTCCGTTGAGGCTGGAGCCGTAGCCCGGCGGAGGAGCAGCGGAGCGGATCCGACCATCGATCGAAGCTGGTTCGGCGCCAACGACTCTGGCGGGCTCGCGGCCGGTGCGCACCTCGTCGAGCAGGTCGAGCGCAAGGCGGGCGAAGCGCGGCTGGGCGTTGGGTGTCGTGGCGCGAGCCAGCGCGACGCCCAATGCGTCGGCTTGCTCGGCGAGTTCGCTGTCGAGATCCCAGATCACCTCGATGTGATCGGCGACGAACCCGACGGGGCACACGATCACCGCGCGGGTACCGGACTCGGCCAGCACCGAAAGGTGATCGCCGACATCGGGTTCCAGCCACGGCACCTGCGGCGGACCGGACCGGGACTGCCACACCACGTCGTAATCGGCGAAGCCGGCCGCCGCGGCCACCAACTCCGAGGTGTAGCCGACCTGGCGCGGATAGAGACTGGGTCCGCAGCGGTCGACCGCGCGCAGCGGGATCGAGTGTGCGGTGAACACCAGCCGAGCCTCCCCGCGCAATGATTCCGGCAGCTCCGTCGCGGCCTGCGCGATCGCGTCGCTGAACATCTCGATCAGCAGCGGGTGGTCGAAGTACTGGCGCAGTTTCTGCAACTCCGGTGCGCCGTCGCCCACCGCGGTGCGGGCGCGGGCGATGTCCTCCTGGTACTGGGTGCATCCGGAGTAGCCGCCCCACGCCGAGGTGCTGAACACCGCGGCCCGGGTGATGCCGTCGGCCTTCATCGCTGCCACGGTGTCCTCGATGAAGGGATCCCAGTTGCGGTTGCCGAAGTACACCGGCAGATCCTCGCCACGCTCGTCGAGTTCGGCCCGGATGGCCTCGATCAGCGCCCGGTTGATCCCGTTGATCGGCGAGACGCCTCCGAAGTGCAGATAGTGCTCGGCGACGGACTCCAACCGTTCCCGCGGGATCCCGCGACCGCGGGTGACGTTCTCCAGGAACGGCATCACCTGGTCGGGACCCTCGGGCCCGCCGAAGGACAGCAGCAGCAGCGCCTCGAACCCGTCGGCGGTCATCGAGTCATCACAGCAGCTGGGTGCTGGCGCCGCCGTCGGCGTAGATGATCGTCCCGGTGGTGGCCGGCAGCCAGTCGGAGAGCAGCGCGCAGACGGTCTTGGCCACCGGGGTGGGGTCTTTCATATTCCAGCCCAGCGGCGAGCGCTGATCCCAGCCCTCCTCGAGAAGCTTGATCTGATCGCCCGCCTCATCGCCCAGTGCACCGCCCACGATGGCGCTCATGGCCAACGTACGGATCGGTCCTGCCGCAACAAGATTGGACCGCACGCCGTAGGCGCCGGCCTCCCGCGCCACGAACCGGTTGACCGACTCCAGTGCGCTCTTGGCCACGGTCATCCAGTTGTAGGCCGGCATGGCGCGGGTGGGGTCGAAGTCCATGCCCACGATGCCGCCGCCGGCATTCATGATCGGCAGGGTTGCTTTGGCCAGCGAGGCGTAGGAGTACGCCGAGATATGAATGCCCTTGGCGACGTCCTCGTAGGGTGCGTCGAAGAACGGGTTGATGCCCATCCCGGTCTGCGGCATGAAGCCGATCGAGTGCACGACACCGTCGAGTTTGTTGCCGGAGCCGATCACCTCGGTGACCCGGTCGGCAAGGCTGGCCAGGTGCTCCTCGTTCTGGACGTCGAGTTCCAGCAGCGGCGCCGGCTGCGGCAGGCGGTCGATGATCCGCTTGATCAGGTTCATCCGAGCGAAGCCGGTGCAGATGATCTCCGCACCCGCCTCCTGGGCGACCCGTGCGATGTGGAACGCGATCGAGGAGTCGGTGATGATCCCCGAGACGAGGATCCGTTTGCCTTCGAGAAGCCCTGCCATGTCAGTCCTTTCCAGTGGCCATTGCTCGGCGCGCAGGCGCCGTCGAAATCAGATTCAGTGGCCCATGCCCATGCCGCCGTCGACCGGGATCACCGCACCCGCGATGTAACCCGCGTCCTCGGACGCGAGGAAGCTCACCGCGCCGGCGACATCCTCGGCCGTACCGATTCGCTTCGCCGGGATGAACTCCAGTGCACCCTTCTGAACCCGCTCGTCCATCGCGCGGGTCATATCTGTGTCGATGAGGCCGGGCGCGACCACGTTCGCAGTGACCCCGGCCTTCGACATCTCGCGGGAGATCGAGCGCGCCATGCCGATGAGGCCGGCTTTGGAGGCCGCGTAGTTCGACTGGTTGCCGATCCCCCACATGCCCGACACCGAGCCGACGAAGATCATCCGGCCGAAGCGGTTCTTCTGCATGCTGCGGGCTGCCCGCTGGGCCACCCGGAACGCACCGGTGAGGTTGGTGTCGATGACCTTCTCGAACCTCTCCTCGGTCATCCGGATCATGAACGCGTCTGCGGTGATCCCGGCGTTGGACACCAGCACCTCCACCGGACCCTGGTGCGCCTCGACTTCCATGAAGGCACGGTCGACGGCGTCGGTGTCGGTGATGTCGCACTCCACCCCGAACAATCCCTCCGGTGCGCCCGACCCACGATGGGTGACGGCCACCTTGTGACCGTCGGCGGCCAGTCGCTGCGCGATCGCCAGCCCGATACCCCGGTTACCGCCGGTGACCAGCACCGAGCGGGAGACGAACGCGGGCTTGCCTCCGGCTGCGGCGGTATCAGTCATGCCCGTCAACTTAGTGCCTGCGGCCACGGGGGCAGAAATCAACCCGCCGCAGGCGTTTAACCCGGCAGCCTGCGGTTGATCAGCAGGGCGGCCAGTGCGGCCAACGCCAGCAGCAGCGAACCCAGCCGCAGCCAGCCCGTGCTGGCGTCACCCTTGATCGTCTCGTAGCCGATCTGGTCCTGCAACTGGGTGAAGACGTCTTTGAGCTGCTCCAGGTTGGATGCGCTGTAGTGGCTTCCGTCGGACAGCTCGGCGATCTTCTTGAGCATGTCCTCATCGACCGGGACCGGCTGACGCTGGTCGTTGATGTCGACGTAGCCGTACGGTGTGCCGAACGACACCGTCGAGACCGGCACGCCCTGGTCCTTGGCGGTGCGTGCCGCGGTGAAGGCGCCCTTGGGGTTGTCCGGGTTCGACGGGACGGTCTCCTTGCCGTCGGACATCAGCACGATGCGGCCGGGTGGCCGGTCCTCGTCGCCGCCGCCCGCGCCGCCGATGACGGCGCCGACGGTGGCGATGGCCTGCAGGGCGGTGAAGATCGCCTCCCCGGTGGCCGTCCGGTCGGCCAGTTGCAGCTTGTCCAGGGCGATCTTGGTGGCGTCGCGGTTGGTCGTCGGCGACACCAGCACCGTGGCGGTGCCCGCATAGGAGATCAGGCCGAGGTTGATGCCGGGCGTGAGCTGGTCGGCGAACTGCTTGGCGGCCACCTGGGCGGCCGCCAGCCGGCTGGGCTCCACGTCGGTGGCCCGCATGGACTGCGAGACGTCGATGACGAGCATCACCACGGCCCGGTTGCGCGGAATCCGGACGTCGTTCTGCGGGCCGGCCATCGCGATGGTGAACAGCACGAGCGAACTCACCAGCAAGATCGCGGGCAGGTGGCGCCAACGCTGGGGGCGTTGCGGCGCGACCTTCTCCAGCAGCTCCATGTTGGCAAACCGCAGAACACGCTTCTGTCGGGCGAACTGCACGATGATGTAGTAGGCGATCAGCCCGGCGATCACCAGCAGGAACAGGAAGAACCACGGGTGGGCGAAGTTGGTCAGCGCCATCGGTCCGAGCAACGGCAATCTCATCGGAGGTCCTCGCTCACTGCACGCCCGCCATGGCGCCGCGGCGCCTCGACGCGACGAAGCGGACGATGTCGGAGATCCAGTCACGGTCGGTGCGCAGCGTCATCAGCGGAGCGCCACAACGGCGCAGCGTCCGCGCCACCTCGGCGCGGTGCGCCTCAGCCGCGCGGGCGAAGTCGTCGCGCAGTTGCTCGTCGATGGTGAACTCGCGGGTGACGCCGGATTCGGTGTCCTGCAGGATCACGTCGCCGACGGCCGGCAACTCGACGTCACGGGGGTCGATCACCTCGATGCCGAGCACCTCGTGGCGGCCCGAGATCGCCCGCAGTGGGCGCATCCAGTTGATGGGGCCGAGGAAGTCGCTGATGACGACGGCCATCCCGCGCCGGCGCTCCGGGCGACGCAGTTCGTCGATGGCGGCGGCCAGGTCGCCGCGCACGCCCAGCGGCGCCCGGGGCGAGGTCGCGATGGCCCGCAGCAGGCGCTGTTCGTGCTGCCGGCCGCCGCGGGCCGGGACGCGGATGATGCTCTCGCCGTTGGCGATCACCGCACCGATCCGATTGCCGCCCCCGCTGTTGAGGTAGGTGATCGCCGCTGCCGCGCCGACCGCCAGATCGCGCTTCTCGCACCCGACGGTGCCGAAGTCCAGGCTCGCGGACATGTCGACCACCAGCCACGTCTCCAGCTCACGGTCGGCGACCATCTGCCGCACGTGCGGATGGGTCGTCCGGGCGGTCACCGACCAGTCCATCCGGCGCACGTCGTCGCCGGGCTGGTACATCCGCGACTCCCCCGGTTCGGAACCGGGACCCGGGATCAGGCCCAGATGGTTGCCCTGCAGCACGCCGTCGAGCTTGCGCTTGACGGTGAGTTCCAGCGTGCGCAGGGCGGCGGACAACTTGGCGTCGCCGATCTCACCGCGCTCGAACGACGGCGGGTGGACCGTCTGCGGCTGACCGGCTGCATCCACGGCGGGGGCGGACTCGCTCACCGAGCGCTGGCGCCGGCCGCCGGAGACGCTGCCGATCCGGCCGGAGCGCCGATCGGGGGCACCGAATGCCCTTGCTGCGGAATGGCGTTCACCTGAGGCAGGGCCACGGTCTGCATGATGCGACCGATCACCGTTTCGGCCTTGACGTCGTCGGCGAGTGCGTCGTAGGTCAGCACCAGTCGGTGCCGCAGCACGTCCGGAATCACCTCGATGACGTCCTGGGGAACCACGTAGTCCCGGCCGCGGACCAGTGCCAGGGCCCGCGCGGCGGCGATGATGCCCAGGGACGCGCGCGGGGAGGCGCCGAAAGCGATCCAGGACTTCACGTCGGGCATGCCGAACTGCTCCGGGCGGCGGGTGGCGGTCACCACCCGGACGACGTAGTCGACCAGTGCGTGGTGGACGAAGACGTTGGCCGCGACGTCCTGCAGGCGCAGCAGGTCGCCGGTCTCGAGAACCTGCTTGGGCTCCGGCGGGGTGACCCCCATCCGGTAGATGATCTCGCGTTCCTCCTCCGGGGAGGGATAGTCGACGTTGATCTTGAACAGGAACCGGTCACGCTGAGCTTCGGGCAGGGGGTAGACGCCCTCGTTCTCGATCGGGTTCTGGGTGGCCATCACCAGGAACGGCTTGGGCAGCGGGTAGGTCTTGCCGCCGATGGAGATCTTGCGCTCGGCCATCACCTCCAGCAGCGCCGACTGGACCTTCGCCGGGGCGCGGTTGATCTCGTCGGCCAGCAGGAAGTTGCACACCACGGGTCCGAGTTCGATGTCGAACTCCTCGCGGCCCTGGCGGTAGATCCGGGTGCCGATGATGTCGGTGGGCACCAGGTCAGGGGTGAACTGGATGCGGGAGAAGGTGCCGCCGACCACCTTGGCGAAGGTCTCCACGGCCAGGGTCTTGGCGACACCCGGCACACCTTCGAGCAGAACGTGCCCCTTGGCGAGCAGGCCCACCAGGATGCGCTCGAGGAGTTGGTCCTGGCCGACGATGATCCGCTTGACCTCGAAGAGCGCCCGTTCCAGAGTGTGCACCTCGGCAGCAAGACCATTGCCGCCCGACGGCATGACGACCGCGCTCGTGCCGGCGTACCCGCCCGGACCCGCGAGCGACCCACCTGGTGACGTCATCGATTTCCTCCACAGCTGTTGGCTTGACGCGACGGTGCCGGCTGACGCCGGCCACGCACCCACTTCGTCTGGGCAGAGTGGCCCGCAGACAACTATTCCAGGCGATCCCGAATCCGTCGACGTGGGTCTGTTCGCTGGCGCGTCGGCGGTGCGACGCTCAGGTCTCGATGATCCGGGTCAGGTACGGCGTCATGCCCGCGGTGCGGACGGGGCTGACGGTGACGCGGCCCGCCGCAGACGACGACTCCAGCATCTGGCCGTTGCCGAGGTAGATGGTGACGTGCTGGCTGCCGTCGGGGCCGTAGAAGATCAGATCCCCGCGCTTGGCCTGCGACGGTGCGACGTGGCGACCGGCGCTGTACTGGTCACCGGAGTACTTGGGCAGTTGGACCCCGACGCCGGCGAACGCGTAGCGGACGAAGCCGGAGCAGTCGTAGCCGACCTTGCCGGCGTCCTGGTCCACTCCCTCGCTGGGACCGTTGATCGCGCCACCGCCCCAGGAATACGGAACGTTCTGCTGGGAGGCGCCGCGCCGGATCACGTACTCGATGGCCTGCGGGCCGCTGACGCGACCGCCCGGCACCGCAGCCGGGCCGCCGCCGATGCCCAGCCCGGACAGGAATTTGCGACCCAGGTCCATGGTGGCCTGCGCGGCCTGTTGGGTGAACGCCAGCGAGGCCTGCGCCACCGCCACCGGATCACCGGGAGCACCCGCGCTGAGAACCTTGGGCAGGGTCGGATCCCACACCGGCTCGGCTGCAGCAGGTGATGCCAAACCCAGCCCCAGCGCGAGCGCGGTCAGAATCGCCGCCACGGCACGAATGAATCGAGAAACACTGTGGGACATGTCGTTTCGCCTCACCATTCGATGTAACGCACGACGAACGGCGTCATGCCGCCGGTCCGCACCGGGGCGATCCGCACCGTCGCTCCGGTATAGGGAGCCTCGATCATCTGGTTGTTGCCGAGGTAGAGCGCCACGTGCTGGCTGCCGTCGGGCCCGTAGAAGATGACGTCGCCCCGACGCATCTGCGACGACGGGATCTTGCGGCCCATGTTGTACTGCGAGCCTGAGTAGTGCGGCAGCTTGATGCCGGCGCCGGCGAAGGCGTACAGGATCAGGCCGGAGCAGTCGAGGCCGACGGTGCCGGCACCCTCGTCGATGCCGCGACTCGGGCCGTCGGCGTTGCCGCCACCCCACGAGTAGGGCACGCCGATCTGGGACTGCGCCCGCTTGATCACGTACTCGATGGCCTGGTTGCCGTAGACCAGCGGAATGCCGCCGTTGTTGGTGATACCGGTGTCGGTGGGCTTGAGGATGCCCAGTTTCTGCAGGAACTTCTTGCCCAGTTGCTGGGTGGTCTGGAAGGAGTTCTGCGCGACTCCCAGAACCGCGTTGATGATCTGAACGGGGTCCCCGGACAGGAACGCGCTGGGCACGGCCGGCAGGGTGAGGTCCCACTGGGACGGCAGCCCGTAGGGCACCTTGACGTCAGCCGCCGGGCCGGCTGCCTGGCCGTTACCGTCCCACCGGTCGCCCGACGCGGGCTCGAGCGGCGCCGCCTCCGGTGCGGCATCACCCGCGGGGCCTGCCGCCGCGGGGGCCGGCGCCACGGCGGCGGCGGCTGCTTTGTTGACGGCCGCCGGGGCCGACCAGGTGCGCGCAGCCTCAAGCTTGCGCTGCGCCTCCTTGCGCTCGGCGGCGAGCCGGTCGATCTCGGCCTGCTGCTCGCGGAATGTCTGCTGGGCCTGGATCAGGGCTGCGACCGCCGCGTCCTGGCTGGTCTGGGCGCCCTTGGCCGCCTCGTCGGCCTTGAGCTTGGCCTCCCGGGCCGCGGAGTCGGTGTTGACGGCCGCGGTGCGGGTACGCCGCAGGCCGTCCATCACCGCCTCATTGCTGATCGCCAGGGTCTGGCCGGCCGTTGCGGTGGAGATGATGTCCTCCGGTGTGCGCGCCATCACCAGCGAGGCCGACGGGCCGTTGACGTAGGTGGCGGCCGCGAAGGTGTCGAACTTCTTCTGCGCCTCGACGATCGCCGCACCGGCGTCGGTGACGGCCTGCTTACTGGACTGGACCTGCTGCTGGGCTGCGGCCGCGGCGTCGCGGGCGTCCTGAACCTCGACGAGAGCCTTGTTGACGCTTTCCTGCTCGGTCTGGACCTGCGCGGCGATGTCGTCGAGACGCTGATTCGCTTCGGCCACGTCGGCGACCAGTGCCGAGACCGAGTTGGATTCCGGATCGGCCTCCGCCAGACCGGGCACGGTGAGACCGATGGCGATGGTGAGGGTCAACGGAACGACCGCCCGGGTTGCCCGGGCGGCGGGCCGCATCAGAGAACCGCGGCGGGAAGGTCTCATTCGACTCTGACTCCTCGTGCTCGACGAACAATCACGTCCGTCACAAATGCCCCATATGCCACATCAATAACAATGGTGACAGTTGCACCGTACGTCACGCTTGTCGCAGAGGAAACCGGCGAAAAGAATTACACGTTTGTATTTCCGCAGGTGTAACCGAATAGAGACCTTAGAGAAATGCCAGGAAAGTGAGTTTGCGCAGGATGACCTAGTTGCCGCGGTTCGCCCAGCGTTGCAGAAGTCGGGTCAGAACAGCGGCTGCGCCGACGGCAAAAACAACGACAATCGTGAATGCAGTCCAGGGGAAAATCGGAGTGTTCAACTGGTCGACGAAATTCTGCGCACCCTGCACCGGATTCGACGCCGACTTGGCCACGTCCTGGCCGGCCTCGAGCAATACCCGGTCGTAGGTCGTGCTGTAGGTGCCCGCGAACTGCGGACTGAGCACCAGGACCGTCGAATCCGGGTGAGCCTCCCCGACCCGTGTCGCGATATCCCGCAGCGGGGTGTCGATGATCGGGCTCTCGTCCATCACGACGACCTTCAGATCGAGACCGCGGTCGCGCGCCCCGGCGACGACCGTCTGCAGTCCCGCCACATCCGCCTTCGGGGCGGCGACGCCGTCCTTGGCCACGGCGGCCTGGACCGCTGCCATGCAACTGTCCAACGGGGCATCCACGGGCAGGCCGACGGCAGTGCACACCTCCACCGGAATGAAGGTCGGCGCGGGCAGGGTCGTCACGAAACCAGACCGTACCTCGCACACCGCCCGGGGGTGACAGCACGCGCCGGGGTGGATAAGACTGGCTAGGATTCACTCGCCCGCCAAACGTTGACGGGATCACCGACGCCTGGAGTTGATGTGAGCAGCGCAAGTTCGTCCCTGAACTCGTTCGGAGCCCGCGACACCTTGACGGTGGGAGCCAACAGTTACGAGATCTTCCGTCTCGACGCGGTGCCGGGTACCGAGAAACTCCCCTACAGCCTCAAGGTGCTCGCCGAGAACCTGCTGCGCACCGAGGACGGCGCCAACATCACCGCCGACCACATCAACGCCATCGCGAACTGGGATCCCTCGGCCCAGCCGAGCATCGAGATCCAGTTCACCCCGGCGCGGGTGATCATGCAGGACTTCACCGGTGTCCCGTGCGTCGTCGATCTGGCCACCATGCGCGAGGCGGTCACCGCACTCGGCGGCGATCCCGAGCGGGTCAATCCGCTGGCACCGGCCGAACTGGTGATCGACCACTCGGTGATCCTGGACTTCTTCGGCAACGCAGGGGCTTTCGAGCGCAACGTCGAACTCGAGTACGAGCGCAACGGCGAGCGGTATCAGTTCCTGCGCTGGGGACAGGGCGCCTTCGACGACTTCAAGGTGGTGCCGCCGGGCACCGGAATCGTTCACCAGGTCAACATCGAGTACCTGGCGCGGGTCACCATGGTGCGCGACGGGGTCGCCTATCCCGACACCTGCGTGGGCACCGACAGCCACACCACGATGGTCAACGGCCTGGGCGTGCTGGGCTGGGGCGTGGGCGGAATCGAAGCCGAGGCGGCCATGCTGGGCCAGCCGGTCTCGATGCTGATCCCCCGCGTGGTGGGCTTCAAGCTGACCGGAGAGATCAAGCCCGGCGTCACCGCGACAGACGTGGTTCTGACCGTCACCGACATGCTGCGCAAGCACGGTGTGGTCGGCAAGTTCGTCGAGTTCTACGGCAAGGGTGTCGCCGAGGTGCCGCTGGCCAACCGCGCCACGCTGGGCAACATGAGCCCCGAATTCGGTTCCACCGCGGCGATGTTCCCGATCGACGAGGTCACCGTCGACTATCTGCGCCTCACCGGGCGCAGCGACGAGCAGGTTGCACTTGTCGAGGCCTACGCCAAGGCGCAGGGCATGTGGCACGACGCTGACCGTGAGCCGGTGTTCTCCGAATACCTCGAGTTGGATCTGTCGACGGTGGTCCCGTCGATCGCCGGCCCCAAGCGCCCGCAGGACCGGATCGAACTCACCGACGCCAAGACGGCGTTCCGCAAGGACATCCACAACTACGTCGAGGAGAACCACCCGACGCCGCACACCACACTCGACGAGGCCGACGAGGAGTCCTTCCCGGCCAGCGACCCGGCGGCACTGTCCTTCGCCGACAACGGCGCGGTCGATATGCGGCCCTCGGCGTCCAACGGGTCGCACGGCCGGCCGAGCAAGCCGGCTGTCGTGCGCTCGGTCGACCGCGGCGAGTTCGTGCTCGACCACGGAGCCGTCGTCGTCGCCGGGATCACCTCGTGCACCAACACCTCAAACCCGTCGGTGATGCTCGGCGCAGCCCTGCTGGCCAAGAAGGCGGTGGAGAAGGGTCTGACCAGTAAGCCCTGGGTCAAGACGAACATGGCGCCCGGCTCACAGGTCGTCACCGACTACTACGAGAAGGCCGGCCTCTGGCCGTACCTCGAGAAAATGGGCTACTACCTCGGCGGTTACGGCTGCACCACCTGCATCGGCAACACCGGCCCGCTGTCACCGGAGATCTCCAAGGCGGTCAACGACAACGACCTCGCCGTCACCGCGGTGCTGTCCGGAAACCGCAACTTCGAGGGTCGCATCTCCCCCGACGTGAAGATGAACTACCTCGCGTCTCCCCCCCTGGTGATCGCCTACGGCATCGCGGGCACCATGGATTTCGACTTCGAGTCCGATCCGCTCGGCAAGGACGCGCACGGCAACGACGTCTTCCTCAAAGACATCTGGCCGACGCAGAAGGAGATCGACGACACCATCGCGTCGTCGATCAACCGGCAGATGTTCGTCGACAGCTACGCAGACGTGTTCAAGGGTGACGAGCGCTGGCGGAACCTGCCCACCCCGGCGGGCAACACCTTCGAGTGGGATCCCAAGTCCACCTACGTGCGCAAACCACCGTACTTCGACGGGATGCCGGCGCAGCCGACCCCGGTCAACGACATCAAGGGCGCGAGAGTGCTTGCGCTGCTGGGTGATTCGGTGACCACCGACCACATCTCCCCGGCCGGCGCCATCAAGAAAGGCACCCCGGCGGCGCAGTACCTGGAAGCCAACGGCGTGCAGCCGGCGGACTTCAACTCGCTGGGTTCGCGGCGCGGCAACCACGAGGTGATGATCCGCGGCACGTTCGCCAACATCCGGCTGCGCAACCAGCTTCTCGATGACGTCTCCGGCGGCTACACCCGCGACTTCACCCAGCCGGACGGCCCGCAGGCGTTCATCTACGACGCCGCGCAGAACTATGCCGCGCAGAACATTCCGCTGGTGGTCCTCGGCGGCAAGGAGTACGGCTCCGGTTCGTCACGTGACTGGGCGGCCAAGGGCACCAGCCTGCTGGGCGTTCGGGCGGTGATCACCGAGTCGTTCGAGCGGATCCACCGGTCGAATCTGATCGGCATGGGCGTCATCCCGTTGCAGTTCCCCGCCGGGGAGTCGGCATCCTCGCTCAAGCTGGACGGCACCGAGGTCTACGACATCACCGGCATCGAGGATCTCAATGCCGGCAAGACCCCGAAGACCGTTCACGTCACGGCCACGAAGGCTGACGGCAGCACGGTGGAGTTCGACGCGGTGGTCCGCATCGATACCCCCGGTGAGGCCGACTACTACCGCAACGGCGGAATCCTGCAGTACGTGCTGCGCAACATGCTGAAGGCGGGCAACGCCTGATCGACACGGGCGCGACGGGAACTCAGGCGAGTTCGATGAGGCTCGCGTAGTCCTCGGACCAGTGATCCTCGGTGCCGTCCGGCAGCAGCACCACCCGCTGGGGTTCCAGCGCCTCGGCCGCGCCGGGGTCATGGGTGACCAGCACCACCGCGCCGAGGTAGCTGCGCAGTGCGTCGAGCACCTGCTCACGGGATGCCGGGTCGAGGTTGTTGGTGGGCTCATCGAGCAGCAGCACGTTGGCTGTCGAGGCCACCAGCCCGGCGAGCGCAAGCCGGGTCTTCTCGCCGCCGGAGAGCGTTCCGGCGGGCTGGTCGAGCTGCGGTCCGGTGAACATGAACGCGCCCAGCAGGCTCCGCAACTCTTGCTCGCCGGTGTCCGGGGCGGCGTGCCGGATGTTCTCCCACACCGTCGCGCCTGAGTCCAGGGTGTCGTGCTCCTGGGCGAAGTAACCGATCCTGCAGCCATGCCCGGGTTCGAGTTGGCCGGCGTCGGGTTGTTCGGCCCCGGCAAGGACGCGCAGCAGGGTGGTCTTGCCGGCGCCGTTGAGACCCAGGATGACCACCCGCGAGCCGCGGTCGATGGCGAGATCGACGCCGGTGAACACCTCCAGCGACCCGTAGTTCTTGGTCAGGCCGCTGGCCATCAGCGGGGTCTTCCCGCAGGGTGCCGGCGTCGGGAACCGGATCTTGGCGACCTTGTCGGCCACCCGCTCGGCATCGAGCTCCGATATCATTCGCTCGGCGCGGCGCAACATGTTCTGCGCTGCAACGGCTTTGGTGGCTTTGGCACCCATCTTGGCGGCCTGGGTGCGCAGCGCGGACGCCTTCTTCTCGGCGTTGGCACGTTCACGGCGGCGGCGCTGTTCGTCGGTGGCGCGCGCGTCGAGGTACTTCTGCCAACCCATGTTGTAGACGTCGGCTTCGCCGCGGACGGCGTCGAGGAACCAGACCCGGTTGACCACGTCGGCGAGCAGGCTCACATCGTGGCTGATGATCACCAGTCCGCCGCTGTAGACCTTCAGATAGTCGCGCAACCACCCGATCGAATCGGCGTCGAGGTGGTTGGTCGGCTCGTCGAGCAGCAGGGTGGTGTCGGTGCCGGCCCCGCTCTCGCTGGCGGCGAACAGGATTCGGGCCAACTCCACACGGCGGCGCTGGCCGCCGGACAACGTGCGCAACGGCTGGGTGAGCACCCGATCGGGCAGTCCCAGGCTGGCGCAGATTCGGCCGGCCTCACTCTCGGCGGCGTAGCCGCCGAGCGCGGCGAAGCGTTCCTCCAGGTTCCCGTACCGGCGGATGGCTTTGTCCCGGGCGTCGTCGTCGACGACCTCGGCCATGAGCACCTGCTGCTTCTCCAGATCCGCGAGCAGGGTGTCGAGGCCGCGCGCGGACAGCACCCGATCGCGGGCCAGGACCTCCAGGTCCCCCTCCCGAGGGTCCTGCGGCAGATACCCGACCTCGCCGCTACGCGTGACGGTGCCGGCGTACGGGTCGCCCTCGCCGGCCAGGATCCGCATGGTGGTGGTCTTGCCGGCGCCGTTGCGGCCCACTAGGCCGATGCGGTCGCCAGGTTGGATCCGAAGCGCGGGACCCTCGGCGAGCAGAAGCGTGCGCGCCCCGGCGCGGACCTCGAGGTCCGTTGCGGTGATCACGCTGTTCTGTCTCCTCTGCCGCCGGCGGCGCTACTTCTTCTCGTCGGTGAAGACCGGGGCGCGCTGCTGCGCACGCGCGGCGACCGCCTCTTCGAAGTTGGCGGTAAGCAGGCGCACGTAGAGCTGCCCGAGGCCCTCGGCCTGCATATGCCCTTCCAGGGTACTGGCGTCCAATCCGGTCCATAACGTGCGCTTGGTCAGTTCGGTGCCGGGCCGGGAGAACGCGGCGATCCGTTCGGCGATCTCGAAGCAGGTCGGCAGCAGGTCCTCGGCGGGCACCTGACGCGAGACCAGACCGATACGTTCGGCCTCGGCGGCATCGACGTCGCGGCCGGTGAGCATGATCTCAAACGCCCTCGACGAGCCGATGGCGCGCGGGAGCAGATAGGAAAGTCCCAGCTCACTGGCCGTCAGCCCATTGTTGATGCCGGCAGCGCGGAAGTAGGCGTCGGTCGATGCCACCCGGATGTCGGCGGCCAGCGCCAGGCACAGTCCACCACCGATCGCCGCGCCGTTGACCGCCGCGATGATCGGCTGGTGCAGGCGGCGCATGGCCAGGATGACCTCGTCGAGAATCTCCATCGACCGCAGCGCGTAGGTGGGCCGGGTCAGGCCCTGCACGTGCGGAACCGCACCGGCCGACTTGTGGTCGGCTCCCGAGGAGAACCCCCGGCCGGCACCGGTCAGCACGACCACCCGAACGGCGTTGTCGTCGGTCAATGCGGCCAGGGCGTCCCGCAACGGGACCATGACGTCGAAGGCCATGGAGTTCATCCGCTCCGGCCGGTTCAGCGTGACCAGGGCGACGTGCGGCCGTGGACGGTCGACGAGGACGAAACCGGACTCACTCACCGTTGCACGCTAACGCGTGCCGGTGCCTCACACCTCGGTTGTGGGCGACTGCTCGGCCATCGCCGCGTCGACGTCGAAGTCACGCAACTGGGTGATGAGGTCCTCAAGGGCGGCGGGCGGCAGCGCGCCGGCCTGGTTGAAGACCAGCATCCCCCTCTTGAACGCCATCAGCGTCGGGATGGCACGGATCTCGGCGGCGGCGGCCAGTTCCTCCTCGGCCTCGGTGTCGACCTTGCCGAACACGATGTCGGGGTGGGCTTCGGAGGCCTTGGCGAAGGTCGGGGCGAACGCACGGCACGGGCCGCACCAGGATGCCCAGAAGTCGACCAGCACGATGTCGTTGCCGCTGATGACGTCGTTGAATTCTTGTGCGTTGAGATCGCGAGTAGTCACATCGGTCCTAACGTCGTGCACCGGTCTCGGTGTTCCCCGCGATTCTAAGCTGGGTGCGCCGAGCGGCATTATTCTTCGCCGGCCCGGACACCGCGCGGGCCCGACTGATTGAGGTGATGGTTCGTGTCAATCCTCGACTTGCCGATCTGGGCAGTCTGCATCATCGTCGTCGGCGGGGCCGCGGTCCTGGGCGTCGTCCTGGTCTACGGCTTGGACGTGTTCGTCAAGCGACACCGGGGCGAGGAGTACAACTCGGTGGTCAGTGACGGCTTTCAGGCGGTGGGCATGCTCTACGCCATCGTCGCCGGCCTCCTCGTCTACGGGGTATACACGACCTACCAGGACGCCTACCGCCAGTCCGCCGACGAGGCGTCGACTCTGGTGCTGATGTACCGGACCGCGGAGGCATTTCCGCAACCGGAGCGCGGTGAAGCGCAACAGGCTGTGGTCGCCTACATCAACTCGGTCATGAACGACGAGTGGCCGGCCCTGGCCGCCGGCGCGGGCAGCGCTGAAACCAGCAAGGCGATGAACCGGTTGTTCGACACCTACGGTCCGATGCAGCCGAGTACGCGTTGGGGCGATCAGTACTCGGATTCGGTGAGCGATCTCGGCGACGTCGTGAAACTCCGCAACCAGCGGATAGGCCACGCCAAGGACTCGCTGCCGGCGATCTACTGGTTCCTGCTTTTCGCCGGCGGTTTCGTCACCATCCTCTATCTCTCACTCGCGTACGTCGAGAAGAAGGCCATGCATGCACTGGCGGTGAGCCTGATGGCTGTGATGCTCGGCCTGGTGATCTTCCTGTTGCTGGAGGTCAACCATCCGTTCCGCGGCGAGGTGGCCGTGTCGAAAGACAACTTCGAGAACGCTCTGGTCTCGATATCCCAGGTGCGGTCGGGCTGAGGGCACCACGACTCAGACGGTGAAACCCAGCGCCCGCAGTTGTTCGCGGCCGTCATCGGTGATCTTGTCGGGTCCCCACGGCGGGTTCCAGACCCAGTTGATCTTGACCTCGTTCACCAGCCCGGAACCGACCAGTGCGTTGAGCGTCTGATCCTCGATCACGTCGGTCAGCGGGCAGGCCGCCGAGGTCAGCGTCATATCGATGATCGCGACGTTGCCGGCCCCCTCGTCTGCCGAGGCCTTCTCCACGTTGAGGCCGTAGACCAGTCCGAGGTCGACGACGTTGATGCCCAATTCGGGGTCGACCACATCACGCATGGCCTCCTCGAGGTCGGCGAGCATTTCCTCCGAGACGGCTTCAGTCATGTCTTCTCCACGTCGTGTTGGTGGGATACGCCGGTGCGGTCTCCGATGAGGTCGCCTCGGAGAGTGCAGCCTTGAACGCCAGCCAGCCCAGTAGCGCGCACTTGACCCGTGCCGGGTACTTCGACACCCCGGCGAAGGCGACGCCGTCGCCGAGGAGATCCTCGTCGCCCTCGACCGCCCCCCGCGAGGAGATCATCTCGGAGAACGCCGCCACCGTCGCCAACGCGTCGCCGACGCTGCGACCGATCACCTGGTCGGCCAGCACCGAGGTGGCCGCCTGGCTGATCGAACAGCCCTGGCCGTCGTAGGAGACGTCGTCGACCTGTTCGCCGTCGTCGGACAGCGCCACCCGCAGAGTGACCTCGTCGCCGCAGGTCGGGTTCACATGGTGGACCTCCGCGCCGAACGGCTCGCGCAGCCCCCGGTGATGCGGATGTTTGTAGTGGTCCAGGATCACGTCCTGGTACATCTGCTCCATACGCATGCGGTCAATCCCGCCCGAAGAAGTCGATGGCGCGGCGGACCCCGACGATCAGCCGGTCCACCTCGTCGAGGGTGTTGTAGATCGCGAACGAAGCCCGCACGGTGGCCGCCAGGCCGAAGCGCCGGTGCAGGGGCGCGGCGCAGTGGTGACCCACCCGAACGGCGACGCCCTCGTCGTCGAGCACCTGGCCGACATCGTGGGCGTGCACGCCGTTGACCACGAAGGCCACCGGAGACCGGCGCGTGGTCGGATCGGCCGGGCCGATGATCCGCACCTGTGGGATCTCGCTCAGCCCCTTCAGCGTCGCCTCGACCAGTCGGTGTTCGTGGTCCTGCACCGCGGTCATGCCGATCCCGTCGAGATATCGTGCGGCGGCGGCCAATCCGACGACCTGCGAGATCATCTGCGTGCCGGCCTCGAACCGCTGAGGCGGGGCGGCGTACGTCGCCGATTCCATGGTGACGGTCTCGATCATCGAGCCGCCGGTGAGGAACGGCGGCAGTGCCGCGAGGAGATCGGCCCGCCCGTAGAGCGCGCCGATGCCGGTGGGGCCGAGCATCTTGTGGCCGGAGAAAGCGGCGAAATCCACCCCCAGCGTGGGCAGGTCGACCGGTTGGTGCGGAACCGACTGGCAGGCGTCCAGCACGGTGAGCGCGCCGACTGCCTTGGCGCGGGCGACCAGTTCGGTGACGGGCGCGCCGGTACCGGTGACGTTGGAATGATGCGTGAAGGCGACGATTTTCACGCGTTCATCGAGTTCCAGAGAGTCGAGATCGAGCTCACCGGCGTCGGTGACGCCGTACCAGCGCAGGGTCGCACCGGTGCGCCGGGCGAGTTCCTGCCAGGGGATCAGATTGGCGTGGTGCTCGAGTTCAGTCGTGACGATCACGTCGCCTGGACCGACCGCATGCTGGAACCGGTTGTCCCCCAAGACATATGACACCAGGTTGAGCGCCTCGGTGGCGTTCTTGGTGAACACCACTTCGTCGGGGCCGGCGCCGACGAAGCGGGCGATGTCGGCGCGGCCGCTCTCGAAGGCGTCGGTAGCCTCCTCCATGAGCTGGTGGGCCCCGCGGTGCACCGCCCCGTTGGAGGTCAGCAGGAAGTCGCGCTCGGCGTCGAGAACCGCCAGCGGCTTCTGGGAGGTCGCACCGGAGTCCAGGTAGGCCAAGGGGTGTCCGCTGCGCATCACCCGCTTCAGGATCGGGAAGTCAGCACGAATCCGCTCGACGTCGATGTCGGCACCAACCGTCGCGGTCATCACCGCCCCTAGGACGCAGCCGCGGCCCGCGTGAACCGCACGTAGCCGTTCTCCTCGAGCTCGTCGGCCAGTTCGGGGCCGCCGGACTCGACGATGCGCCCGTCGACGAAGACGTGCACGAACTGCGGGTGGATGTAGCGCAGGATGCGGGTGTAGTGGGTGATCAGCAGTACGCCGGCATGCTCGGCCTCGGCGAACCGGTTCACTCCTTCGCTGACGACGCGCAGCGCATCGACGTCCAGACCGGAATCGGTCTCGTCGAGGATGGCGATCTTCGGCTTGAGCACGCCGAGCTGGAGGATCTCGTGGCGCTTCTTCTCCCCGCCGGAGAAGCCCTCGTTGACGCTGCGCTCGCCGAACTGCGGATCGATCTCGAGATCGGCCATGGCGGCCTTGACCTCTTTGACCCACAGCCGCAGTTTGGGAGCCTCGCCGCGCACGGCGGTCGCCGCCGTACGCAGGAAGTTCGACATCGACACCCCGGGGATTTCGACGGGGTACTGCATCGCCAGAAAGAGGCCCGCCCGGGCCCGCTCATCCACGCTCATCTCCAGCACATCCTCGCCGTCGAGGGTGATGGAGCCGGAGGTGACGGTGTACTTGGGGTGGCCGGCGATGGCGTAGGACAGCGTCGACTTGCCGGATCCGTTGGGTCCCATGACCGCGTGCGTCTCCCCCGACTTCACCGTCAGGTTCACGCCCTTGAGGATCTCCTTCTGCGTGCCGTCGGGATTTCCGACGGAGACGTGCAGATCCTTGATGTCCAGTGTGGATTCCTTGTGGGTGCTCATGATTCAGCTTTCGATTCGGTGATGGCCAGTTCGTGTTCGATGGCGTCGGTCAGGCGGTCGCGGATCTCAGGCACGGCGATCTTGTTGATGAGCTCCCCGAAGAAGCCGCGGACCACCAGTCGGCGGGCCTGGTCCTCCGGGATTCCCCGGGCCTGCAGGTAGAAGAGTTGTTCGTCGTCGAAGCGTCCGGTGGCGCTGGCATGTCCGGCGCCGACGATCTCACCGGTCTCGATCTCCAGGTTGGGCACCGAGTCGGCGCGGGCACCGTCGGTGAGCACCAGGTTGCGGTTGACCTCGAAGGTGTCGGTGCCGGTCGCCTCCGCACGGATGAGCACATCGCCCACCCAGACGGTGTGCGCGTCGGGCTTGCGGGAGTCCGGATCACCCTGCAACGCACCCTTGTAGACGACGTTGGAGCGGCAGTTGGGCTGGGAATGGTCGACCAGCAAACGAGATTCGAGGTGCTGCCCGGCGTCGGCGAAGTACAGGCCGAGAAGTTCGGCGTCCCCGCCGGGGGCGTCGTACCGGACGGTGGCCGCCATTCTGACCACGTCGCCGCCCAGTGTCACCGCCACGTGGCGCAGCACCGAGTCCTTGCCGAGACGGGCGTGCTGGGCGCTGACATGGACGGTGTCGCCGGCCCAGTCGGCGATCCACACCACCGTGAGGCGGGCGGCGTCACCGACCACGAACTCGACGTTGTCGGCGTAGGTTCCGCTGCCGCACAGGTCGATGACGACCACCGCCTCGGCCAGTTCCTCGGCGCGGATCTGCAGGTGGCCATAGGCGGTCTGGTCCGCACCGGGACCGGTGACGGCGACCTCGACCGGCGCTTCGGCGTGCACACCGCAGCCGACGGTCACGATCGTCGCTTCGAGGAACGACGAAAATGCCTGTGCGGCAACACGATCAGAGGGTATTCCGCCCTGGCCGAGGCGCGCGTCGCCGCGCTGCACCTTTTCGACGGTGACCCCGGGCTGCTCGGAGACCGCGATGGCGGCCTCCGCCGTGCGCGGAGCCGAACCGTCGTGCAGGCCGCGGAGCCGACGCAGCGGGGTGAACCGCCACAACTCGTCGCGACCGCCGGGAACCTCGAAGGCGTCGACGTCGAAGGACGCGAACTGCTCGCCCTTATTGATAGCCAGGGTCGTCATCCGACCGCGCCCTCCATCTGCAATTCGATCAGCCGGTTGAGTTCCAGGGCGTACTCCATCGGCAACTCCTTGGCGATCGGCTCGACGAATCCGCGCACCACCATCGCCATCGCCTCGTCCTCGGTCAGCCCGCGGCTCATCAGGTAGAACAGTTGGTCCTCGCTGACCTTCGACACGGTGGCCTCGTGGCCCATCGTGACGTCGTCCTCGCGGATGTCGACGTAGGGGTAGGTGTCGCTGCGGCTGATGGTGTCGACCAGCAGGGCATCGCATTTCACGCTGGACCGTGATCCGTGCGCGCCCTTGTTGATCTGGACCAGGCCGCGGTAGGAGGCCCGGCCGCCGCCACGGGCCACCGACTTGGACACGATGTTGCTCGAGGTGTTGGGCGCCAGGTGCAGCATCTTGGCGCCGGTGTCCTGGTGCTGGCCTTCGCCGGCGAAGGCGATCGAGAGCACCTCGCCCTTGGCGTGCTCGCCGGTCATCCACACCGCCGGGTACTTCATGGTGACCTTGGAGCCGATGTTGCCGTCGACCCACTCCATGGTGGCGCCGGCTTCGGCGCGGGCACGCTTGGTGACGAGGTTGTAGACGTTGTTCGACCAGTTCTGGATGGTCGTATACCGAACGCGAGCACCGGGTTTGACGATGATCTCCACCACTGCCGAATGCAGGGAGTCGCTCTTGTAGATGGGAGCGGTGCACCCTTCCACGTAGTGGATGTAGGAGCCCTCGTCGGCGATGATCAGCGTGCGCTCGAACTGGCCCATGTTCTCGGTGTTGATCCGGAAGTAGGCCTGCAGCGGGATGTCGACGTGCACACCCGGGGGCACGTAGATGAAAGAGCCGCCCGACCACACGGCGGTGTTCAGCGCGGAGAACTTGTTGTCGCCGGCCGGGATCACGGTGCCGAAGTACTGCTTGAACAGCTCCGGGTGTTCGCGCAGCCCCGAATCGGTGTCGAGGAAGATAACCCCTTGGGCCTCAAGGTCTTCCCGGATCTGGTGGTAGACGACTTCGGATTCGTACTGGGCCGCCACCCCGGACACCAGGCGCTGCTTCTCCGCCTCCGGAATCCCGAGCCGGTCGTAGGTGTTCTTGATGTCCTCGGGCAGGTCCTCCCAGGAGGTCGCCTGCTTCTCGGTGGAGCGCACGAAGTACTTGATGTTGTCGAAGTCGATGCCCTCGAGGTTTGAGCCCCAGTTCGGCATCGGCTTCTTCTCGAAGGTGCGCAACGCTTTCAGGCGGACGTCGAGCATCCACTCCGGTTCGCTCTTCTTGGCCGAGATGTCGCGCACCACGGCCTCGGAGAGTCCGCGCTTGGCGCTGGCGCCCGCGACGTCGGAGTCCGACCAGCCGTAGCCGTAATGACCCAGCGAGGCGATGGTCTCCTCCTGGCCAAGCGGCGCGGTTTCAGGAATGGTCGTCATGCTGACGCTCCTTGCTCATCGTGGTGGGTCGCTTCGGGAAATGTCCCTGTCAGCGGCACGTGCGTGGTGCACGCGCAGTCGCCGTTGACGATGGAGGCCAGTCTTTGCACGTGGGTGCCGAGAACCTCCGAGATGGCCTGCTGCTCGGCCTCACACAGTTCCGGAAACTCCTCGGCGACATGGGAAACCGGGCAGTGGTGCTGGCAGATCTCGATGCCTTGGATCGAGCCGCCCACTCTCGTCGCGGTGGTTGCGTAGCCGGCCCGGGTCAGCGCGTCGGCCACCTGGTCGGCGGCCTCGGCGACGGCGCCGCCGTCGTCGGAATCGACCCGTTCGACCCCGTCGAGAATGGCCTGAACGCGACGGCGGGCGAAGGTGCGAACCGCTTCGTCACCCCCGATCTCGCGCAACTGCCGCATCGCGGCCGAGGCGAGATCGTCATAGGTGTGCTCAAGCTTGGCGCGGCCGGCCGGGGTCAACCGGTAGCGCTTGGCCGGGCGGCCGCGCCCCGCCTGCTGCCAGGGGGCCGACGGGTTGGCCTCGGCGTCCCCGCTGTCGACCAGGGCGTCGAGGTGGCGGCGCACACCGGCCGCCGAGATGCCGAGCAGGCGGCCGATCTCCGCGGCGGTGATCGAGCCGGATTCCAGCAGCAGTTGCACGATGGCGCGGCGGGTGTGGCCGTCCTGCACCGAGGCCCGCGACACGGGCTTTTCATCCGGCAGGATTTTCACAACATCAGTGTGTCGCAATTGCCCCCGGCGGGTCTAGCAAGGGCAGCCTTACTTATCCGGGCGCCTCGGCTGATCAAGTGCCTGCTCACGGCGGATAGAGTGCTGAGGTGGCCCCCCGCAGGCTTTCCCTCAGCTCGTCGATCGCGAGTTGGCACGGTGACGAGCGGACGGTCGGCTCTCCGCTCAATGATGCCGAACTGCGGGCAATGCGCCACACCAGGATATTCGGGGCGACGGGCACCGTCCTGATGGGAATCGGCGCCCTGGGCGCCGGCGCGCGGCCAGTGGTGCAGGATCCGACCTTCGGGGTCCGGGTGCTGAACCTGCCCTCGCGCATCCAGACCGTGTCGCTGACGATGACGACCACCGGCGCGGTGATGATGGCGCTGGCCTGGCTCATGCTGGCCCGGTTCGCCCTGGGCCCGCGGCGGATGTCGCGCAGCCAACTGGACCGAACGTTGATGCTGTGGATCACGCCACTGCTGATCGCGCCGCCGATGTACAGCAAGGACGTCTACTCCTACCTGGCCCAGAGCCAGATCGCCCGGATCGGGCTCAACCCCTACAAAGTCGGGCCGGCACCCGGCCTGGGCCTGGACCACGTGTTCACGCTGTCGGTGCCCAGCCTGTGGCGCGAGACGCCGGCGCCCTACGGCCCGCTGTTCCTGTGGATCGGGCGCGGTATCTCCCGGCTCACCGGAGAGAACGTCGTCGCCGCCGTGCTCTGCCACCGACTGATCGTCCTCGTCGGCGTCGGCCTGATCGTCTGGGCCACACCGCGACTGGCGCGCCGCTGCGGTGTTGCCGAAGTCACCGCACTGTGGCTGGGCGCGGCCAACCCCCTGCTGCTGATGCACCTGGTGGCCGGCATCCACAACGAGGCGCTGATGCTCGGCCTGATGCTGACCGGGACCGAGATCGCGTTGCGCGGTATCGACGGAGCCGCCGGGCCGGCGACATCAGCCGTCGTCACCGCACCCCTGGTGCCCAGACCGGTGCACTGGCCGCGGTCCCGCGCCGACTGGACCACGTGGGCTCCGCTGGCATTGCTGTTGGCCGGCACCGTGCTGATCACGCTGTCCTCACAGGTGAAGCTGCCCGGCCTGCTCGCCCTGGGATTCGCCGCCATGGCACTGGCCCACCGGTGGGGCGGCACCGTCAAGGCCTTCCTGTCCGCCGGTGTGTTGACGGGTTCGGTGGCGCTGGCGGTCATGGCGCTCGTCGGATGGGCAAGCGGACTGGGCTTCGGCTGGCTGTTCACCCTGGGCACCGCCAACGTCGTCCGCAGTTGGATGTCCCCGCCGACCCTGCTGGCACTGGCCACCGGGCAGGTGGGCATCCTGCTCGGACTGGGCGACCACACCACCGCCGTGCTGTCGCTCACCCGCGCCATCGGCGTGCTGATCATCGCCATGGTGGTCACCTGGCTGTTGCTGGCGGTGCTGCGCGGCCGACTGCACCCCGTCGGCGGGTTGGGCGTGGCATTGGGCGCCACCGTGCTGCTGTTCCCGGTCGTCCAGCCGTGGTACCTGCTGTGGGCCATCATCCCGCTGGCGGCCTGGGCCACCCGGCCGCGATTCCGCATCGCCGCCATCGCCGTCACGCTGATCGTCGGGATCTTCGGGCCCACCGCCAACGGCGACCGCTTCGCGTTATTCCAGATCCTCGATGCCACCCTGGCCAGTGCGCTGATCGTCGCCCTGCTTATCTGGCTGACCCGCAACCGTCTGCCGTGGCGCTACGTGCCCGGGACCGACGAGCGCTACAGCGGGGAGGACCTTGCGCTGCACCGGGCCCGCAGCCGACGCGACGGCGACACTGACCATCCACCGGCGGGTGACCCGGCACCGGCCGCCTACGCTGAGACCCCGTGAGTTCTGGGTCCCCCACCCCGGTGCGGCTGCGCGGGGTGTCGAAGCGTTACGGGCCGACCCTTGCCGTCTGCGATCTCGACCTCGACGTCCACCGCGCCGAGGTGCTCGCCCTGCTCGGCCCCAACGGCGCCGGGAAGACGACGACGGTCGAGATGTGCGAGGGGTTCGTCCGTCCCGATGCCGGCACCGTGGAGGTCCTCGGCCTGGATCCGATCACCGACAACGCACGGGTGCGCGAACGCATCGGCGTGATGCTGCAGGGCGGCGGCGGATATCCGGCCGCCCGCGCGTCCGAGATGCTCGACCTGGTCGCCGCGTACGCCGCGCGGCCGATGGATCCGGCCTGGTTGCTGGACACTCTCGGGCTCACCGAAGCCGCCCGGACCACCTACCGGCGGCTCTCCGGCGGACAGCAGCAGCGGCTGGCACTGGCGTGTGCCATCGTCGGCCGGCCCGAATTGGTGTTCCTCGACGAGCCGACGGCCGGCATGGACGCCCACGCCAGGCTGGTCGTCTGGGAACTCATCGACGGCCTGCGCCGCGACGGGGTGACGGTCGTCCTCACCACCCACCAACTCAAAGAAGCCGAGGAACTGGCCGACCGGATCGTCATCATCGACCACGGCTCGACGGTCGCCGCCGGAACCCCCGCCGAGTTGATGCGCAGCGGCGCAGAGGGGCAGCTGCGGTTCACCGCCCCCCGCAAGCTGGATCTGTCGCTGCTGGTGAAAGCGCTGCCGGAGGGGTATCTGGCCACCGAACAGTCACCCGGCGAGTACCTGGTCGAGGGCGCAATCGACCCGCAGGTGCTCGCGACGGTGACGGCGTGGTGTGCCCGGCTGAACATTCTGGCCACCGATCTGCGCGTCGAGCAGCGCAGCCTCGAGGACGTGTTCCTCGAACTCACCGGCAAGGAGTTGCGGTCGTGAGCACCGACGCGTCGAGAATGCGCACAGATCGAACTTTCGCTGACAATCGCGATCTGTACGCATTCTCGATGAGCAACCCCACGAGTGAGGCCCGGCGATGAGCACGTTGTTCCCCGCCGGCACCTTCACCCCGGACCCCAGCCCGGCCCCCGTGCCCCGGATGCTGGCCGCCCAGTACCGGCTCGAGCTGAAGCTGTTGCTGCGCAACGGGGAACAGCTGCTGCTGACGATGTTCATCCCGATCACCCTGCTGATCGGTCTGACGCTGCTGCCGCTGGGCCCGTTCGGCGAACAGCGCGACCACCGGGTGGCGGTGTTCGTGCCGGCCATCATGGCGCTGGCGGTGATCTCGACGGCCTTCACCGGCCAGGCCATCGCGGTGGCGTTCGACCGGCGCTACGGGGCGCTGAAACGCCTGGGTGCCACCGCCCTGCCGGTGTGGGGCATCATCGCCGGCAAGGCCCTGGCCGTCGTCACTGTGGTGTTCCTGCAGGCGATCCTGCTCGGCGGTATCGGATTGGCATTGGGCTGGCGCCCGAACCCGGCCGGCCTGCTGCTGGGCGCGGGCGTGATCGCACTGGGCACCGCGTCGTTCGTGGCGATGGGACTGCTGCTCGGCGGGACCCTGCGGGCCGAGATCGTGCTCGCGGTGGCCAACCTGCTCTGGTTCGTCTTCGCCGGACTCGGCGCACTCACACTGGAGACCGGCGTCGTTCCCACGGCGGTGTCCTGGGTGGCCAGGCTGACTCCGTCCGGCGCACTGACTGAGGCGCTCTCGCGGGCGACCGAGGTATCGGTGGACTGGCTCGGTATCGCGGTGTTGGCCATCTGGGGTGCGGCGGCGGCGGCGGCGGCCGTGCGCTGGTTCCGGTTCACCTAGGATCGGCGCGTGGCTGTGGGACGGCTCTTCATGCGACTGGTCGATCGGCTTCCGATGCCCAGTGTGCGCACCCAGCGCATCATCGCTCTCGCCGTTCTGCTCAGCCAGGCCCTGATCGCGGTCACCGGGTCGATCGTGCGGGTCACCGCGTCCGGGCTGGGCTGCCCCACCTGGCCGCAGTGCTTTCCCGGGAGTTTCACGCCGGTGCCCCATGCCGAAGTGCCGGTGATCCACCAGGCCGTCGAGTTCGGCAACCGGCTGATCACCTTCGCCGTGGTGATCACGGCGATGCTGGCGGTGCTGGCCGTCACCCGCGCCCGCCGGCGGCGCGAGGTCCTGGTCTACGCCTGGCTGATGCCGGCATCGACGGTCATCCAGGCGATCATCGGCGGCATCACCGTCCGGACCGGCCTGCTGTGGTGGACGGTCGCCATCCACCTGGTGGTGTCGATGGCCATGGTGTGGCTCGCGGCCCTGCTCTACGTCAAGGTCGGCGAGCCCGACGACGGCGTGGTCACCCCGGTGGCGCCGAAGCCGTTGCGGCAGTTGACCGTCGCGACCGCGGTGGTGCTCAGCGCGACGTTGGTGACGGGCACCCTGGTCACCGGAGCCGGCCCGCACGCGGGAGACAAGAGCCCGCAGCGTGTCGTCCCGCGCCTCGAGGTGGAGATCGTCACCCTGGTGCATGCCCACTCCACGCTGATGGTGGCCTATCTCTGCCTGCTGATCGGTCTGGGCGCCGGGCTCCTGGCGATAGGCGCGCCGCGACGGCTGATGCGGCGGATGGCGGAGGTGGTCGGCCTCGTGCTGGCGCAGGGTCTCATCGGTGTGGTCCAGTACCACACCGGAGTGCCGGCGGTGCTGGTCGCGCTGCACGTCGCCGGGGCGGCCGCCTGCACGGCCGCAACCGCGGTGCTATGGGCGTCGATGCGACAACGGACCGAGCCCGAGGCGATCCAGAGCCGTCTCGACGTGCACAGCGAAGCTGCGCTGCCGTAACTCCCGGTTCGTGTCGTCGAGTTGGCGCCAGCCCAGCGACGGTTCGACCAGTTCCAGTTCCAGCAGCACCGCGCCGGAACCGGTTCCGATGAGATCGACCCGGGCATACAGGAATTCACTTCGGGAGATGCCCAGGTGCGACGCGGCGGCGTCGAGCACCGTGTACCCGAGTTCCCACAACTCGACGTCCGGATCGGCCGAGGTCAACGACTCCTCGGCGAAGGTGCCCGAGGCGTGAAGCCTGAGCTCCGCGCCCTGCGGCGGGAGCATCGGGCCCTTCACGAAGGCGTGCGACTCCTCCCCACCGAGGAATACCAGGGCGGTCTCCCCTGCCGCGACGCGTTCGTCGTAGGGCTGGACCAACGCGCTGCGGCCGGCGTCCAACAGTGCCGCGGCATGGGTGGCCGCAGCGTCGGCGTCGACGAACCGGAAGGTGTCGATGGAGCCCGCGCCGATCGCCGGCTTGACCACCACTTCCCCGCTGAACACCGTCGCCGGCACCGGGTCACCCGGCTCCAGGAACTCCGACGGCACCACCGGAACTCCCGCTGCGGCGAGGTCGTCCAGGTAGTGCTTGTCACTGTTCCACGCCACCACCGCGGGAGCGTTGAGCAGATTGCGCACCCGGGTGGTCCAGGCCAGGAATTCCGCACGACGCTCGGTGTAATCCCACGTCGCCCGCAGGATCACCAGGTCGGCCCTCTCGGCCTGCGGGTCGTCCCACGACAGCCACCGGGCGTGCAGGCCGCGCGCTCGCAGCGCACCGATCAGGCCGTCGTCATCGCCGTCACCGTCGACCAACTGCGGGCAGGACGCCAGCACGATGCGCGGATGGAACACATTCGGCCGGGCCAGCTTCATCGAGTCGCCACTGAGCTCAGGGTCACCAGGGGGATGATAGTGACATGCAGGCAGTGGAAGTCGCCGAGACGGGCGGTCCGGAGGTTCTTCAGTTCGTCGACAAGCCGGTGCCCACGCCCGGCGCCGGGGAGGTGCTGATCAAGGCTGATGCGATCGGCGTCAACTACATCGACACCTACTTCCGTTCCGGGCAGTACCCACGCGAACTGCCGTTCGTGGTCGGCACCGAGGTCTGCGGCACGGTGGCCGCCGCAGGTGACGATGTCGCCGCGATCAAGGTCGGCGATCGGGTGGTGACCGCCAACGCCGTCGGCGCCTATGCGGAATACTCCTGTGCACCAGCCGATTTCGTCGCCTACGTTCCCGAGTCCGTGCCCTCGGATGCCATCGCCTCAGCTCTGCTCAAGGGCATGACGGCGCACTACCTGATCAAATCCGTCTACCAGGTGCAGCCGGGCGACTGGCTGCTGGTGCATGCCGGCGCCGGCGGGGTGGGCCTGATCCTGACCCAGTGGGCCACCAGTGTCGGCGCGCGGGTGATCACCACGGCGTCGACGCCGGATAAAGCCGAATTGTCCCGACTGGCCGGTGCTGTGGAGGTGCTCGACTACCCCGACGATCCGGCGCATTTCGGCTCGAAGGTGCGCGATCTGAGCGATGGGCACGGGGTGGCGGCGGTGTACGACGGAGTAGGTAAATCGACCTTCGACGCCAGCCTGGCAAGCCTGGCGGTGCGCGGCACGCTGGCCTTGTTCGGGGCCTCGAGTGGGCCGGTGCCGCCGATCGATCCGCAACGGCTCAACACTGCGGGTTCGGTCTATCTCACCCGACCGAGCCTGGCGCACTTCATCCGGTCCACAGACGAATTCGCCTGGCGCGCAGGGGAGCTCATCGACGCCATCGCCGAGGGTTCGATCACGATCACCGTCGGCGGGCACTATCCGCTCTCCGATGCCCAACGCGCCCATGAAGACCTGCAGGGCCGCAGGACGACGGGATCAATCGTCCTGGTGCCCTGAGCGCTGCTAGGGTCCGTCGCATCATGGTTCGTCGATGGATGGTGCTGGCCGGTGTGTGCCTGTGCGTCGCAACCGCTCCGGCCGGGGTGGCCGACCCGGCGGCGGACCCGTCCGTCGTCTCGGTCGCCGACGCCACCGCCGGACCGCCGATGGCCAATGGAGCGGTGCCGCCCGGCAACCCGGGAACGCTGACCACCCCGGAGGGACTGGTGCTCACGGTGTCCGCGGCCAGGGAGTCCCTCGAACCCGTCACGGCGCTGACGAACACCCCCTGGTCACGGGAATACCTGGTGAGCGGCGTGTTCTCCGGCAAGGTGACGGGTCCGGGTCACTCCGCGGTCAACGGCGGGGTCCTCGAGGCCGGCTTCCAGATCGGCTGCGGCATCCGCCAGCAGGACCTGCACTCGATCTCCACCGCCGGCATCACGCCGGGAACGGGCATTCCCTTCGTCGACGGAGAGATTTTCCCGGTATTCCTCAATGCAAATGCTTCGGAACAGTTGCGGGTCGTCCTCGAACCGGGTCGGGTCAACACCATCTCGGTGACCCGAAAGGAATTCGAGGGAGATTGGGCGCGGGTGTCCATCAGCGCCATGCGGATCTGGATCGACGGATGCGCCGGGCAGTCGTTCATCCGGTCGTTCGCGACCTTCAGCAGTTCGACCGACGACAACGCCGACGTGGTGACCTACCTCGGCGTGACCAAGGCCGTTTAGTGCCGGGGCGGTCGGTCGCTGCCGCAGCATGCCTGGTGATGGTGGCACTGGGCACTGCGGGGGCACTGGGCACCGCGGGCCCGGCCCCGGCAGAGCCGTCGGATACCCCGGTCTCCCCGGTGGCTGCACCGCCCTCGGACCCCGCGGCGAACGCTGGGCCGCCGCCGGACACCGGCGTGGTCGCGTCGTCCCCGCCGGGGGTGGCTCAGACCGAGGACGGCCGGACCCTCACGATCGCGGCCGCGAGCGAGACACAACTACCGGTGGCACCGCTGACCACGGCGTTGAGCTCACGGGACTGGCTGGTCGGGGGTACTTTCACCGGAAGCACCACGGGCTCGGTGGCCGGCGGAAGCCTGGAGGTCGGCTACCAGATCGGCTGCGGCATCGAAATGAACCAGGTCCGCATCGGCGGCACGCTCGGTGGAAACGTCACCAGCGCGTCGGTGGCGTTCCCGATCGCCGGAGCGATCGACGTCCGGGTGCGGCCGGGATCGCTCATCAATGCGGTGGTGATGCAGAAGGAGTTCACCGGCACCACGTCACGGGTGATCGTCAAGGACATCCACATCAACGTCGACGGCTGCGTCGGGTCCTCGTCGCTGCGTTCCTACGCGGTGCTGACGAGTTCAACCCCGCACACCGAAGACATCGTGGCCTACTACGGCGTCCCGAAGGTCTTCTGAGTTCCCGTCCGCTCAGCCGAACAGTTGCGGCAGCGGGATGACCGAGTCGATCGCCAGCGCGCAGAACACCGCGGCCAGATAGTTGTTGGAGTGCAGGAACAGCCGCAGCGGCTTGACCGCCTCGCCGCGCAGCACACCGGCATGCAACGTGTAGGCCAGAGTCAGGAACCAGGCGCCGGCCGCCACGGCGACCACGGCGTACAGCCAGCCCGCCGCCGGAACCAGGGCCAGGGTCGCGGCCACCGTGAGCCAGGTGTAAATCACGACCTGCCTGGTGACCTCCCGTTCGGTGGCCACCACGGGCAGCATCGGCACACCGGCGGCCGCGTAGTCCTCTTTGTATTTCATGGCCAGCGCCCAGGTGTGCGGCGGTGTCCAGAAGAAGATGATCGCGAACATCGCCAGGGCCTGCCAGCCGATGGTGCCGGTCACCGCGGACCAGCCGATCATCACCGGCATGCAACCGGCCGCGCCGCCCCACACGACGTTCTGCGAGGTCCGTCGTTTCAGCAGCAGGGTGTAGACCAGCACGTAGAACGCGATGGTGGCCGCCGCCAGATGAGCCGACAGCATGTTGGTGGTCCACCACAGCCAGAAGAATGACCCGACCGACAACGCCAACCCGAATACCAGGGCGTGGCTGCGCGGGACCACCGCTCGCGCCAGGGGGCGACGCTCGGTCCGCTTCATGACCTTGTCGATGTCGGCGTCGGCGACGCAGTTCAGGGTGTTCGCCCCGCCGGCGGCCAGCATCCCGCCGAACAGGGTGTTGAGGATCAGAACCAGGTCGACGTGGCCGCGGTCGGCCAGCAGCATGGCCGGGATGGTGGTGACCAACAGAAGTTCGATGACGCGCGGCTTCATCAGGGCGAGGTAGCCCAGCGCGGAAGTGCGAACCCGACTCGGCGCCTTGACGACAGCGGGGTTGCCGTCGGCGTCCACGAGGTGCGTTTGGCGCATTCTCACGCAGTCAACTCCTCACGAGCAGCCGTTCGCTGCCCAGCATCTACTACACAGGATGGTAGACCCCGACGCTGCCGATTCGGTACTGCAGGGCCGATTCCCGGCACTAGGGTGTGCAGCAGTATCGGGTTGCCCGCCGATGAGACGTCCCAGGAGTGCATTTTCGTGACCACCCTTGAGCAGATTTCCGCGTTGACCCGGCCACATCACCCGGACGACTGGACCGACCTGGACTCCCGCGCCGTGGACACCGCACGGGTGCTCGCCGCCGACGCGGTGCAGAAGGTCGGCAACGGCCACCCCGGTACCGCGATGAGCCTGGCGCCGGCGGCGTACACGCTGTTCCAGCGGGTGATGCGCC
Organism: uncultured Actinomycetes bacterium; assembly: GCA_903884065.1. Classification (GTDB taxonomy): domain Bacteria; phylum Actinomycetota; class Actinomycetes; order Mycobacteriales; family Mycobacteriaceae; genus Mycobacterium. The sequence goes on from CAISDL010000136.1 coordinate 112,266, forward strand.
ACGATCCCAGCGACACGCAGTGGCTGGGCCGCGACCGCTTCGTGCTGTCCTGCGGGCACTCCAGCCTCACCCTCTACCTGCAGCTCTATCTGGGCGGGTTCGGCCTGGAACTCTCCGATATCGAGTCACTGCGGACCTGGGGCTCCAAGACCCCGGGCCATCCCGAGTACGGCCACACCAAGGGCGTGGAGATCACCACCGGTCCGCTGGGTCAGGGCCTGGCCTCGGCGGTGGGCATGTCGATGGCGTCGCGCTATGAGCGCGGCCTGTTCGATCCCGACGCCGCACCGGGCACCAGTCCGTTCGACCACTTCATCTACGTCGTCGCTTCCGACGGCGATATGCAGGAGGGCGTGACCAGCGAAGCGTGCTCGCTGGCGGGCACCCAGCAGCTGGGCAACCTCATCGTGATCTGGGACGACAACGAGATCTCCATCGAGCACAACACGAAGATCGCGTTCACCGAGAACACCCCGGCACGTTACGAGGCCTACGGCTGGCACGTGCAGGTGGTCGAGGGCGGGGAGAACGTCGCCGGGCTGGAAGCCGCCATTGCCAACGCCAAGGCGGTTACCGACAAGCCGTCGTTCATCGCGCTGCGGACCATCATCGGATACCCGGCGCCGACCAAGATGAACACCGGCGGCGTGCACGGCTCGGCACTGGGCGCCGAGGAGGTCGCCGCCACCAAGAAGGTGCTGGGATTCGACCCGGACAAGAGCTTCGACGTGGCCGAGGACGTGATCTCCCACACCCGCAAGCTGGTCGACCGCGGACGCGAAGCCCACCAGACGTGGCAGGCCGACTTCGACGCCTGGGCGCAGCGGGAGCCGGAGCGCAAGGCACTGCTGGACCGCCTCCTGGCCGGCACCCTGCCCGAGGGCTGGCATGAGGACCTGCCGCATTGGGAGCCGGGGTCCAAGGCGGTGGCCACCCGCGCGGCCTCCGGCGACGTGCTCTCCGCCCTCGGCCCCAAACTGCCGGAGCTGTGGGGTGGTTCGGCCGACCTCGCCGGCAGCAACAACACCACGATGAAGGGTGCCAAATCCTTTGGGCCACCGTCGATCTCCACCGAAGACTGGGATGCGACCTGGTACGGCCGCACTCTGCACTTCGGCATCCGCGAGCACGCGATGGGCGCGATCCTGTCCGGGATCGTGCTGCATGGACCGACCCGCCCCTACGGCGGTACGTTCCTGCAGTTCGCCGATTACATGCGCGGCGCCGTCCGGCTGGCTGCGCTGATGAACATCGACCCCGTCTACGTCTGGACTCACGACTCCATCGGGCTCGGCGAGGACGGACCCACCCACCAGCCGATCGAGCATCTGGCCGCGCTGCGTGCCATCCCCCGCCTTTCGGTGGTCCGCCCTGCCGACCCCAACGAGACGGCCTATGCGTGGCGGGCCATCCTGGAGCGCACCGGCGGCAACGGCCCGACCGGACTGATCCTGACCCGTCAGGGCGTCCCCGTTCTCGAGGGCACCAGTAGCGAGGGCGTCGCCCGCGGTGGTTATGTACTGGGCGAATGCGGATCGGCCGACGCCGATGTGATCATCATCGCCACCGGATCCGAGGTTCAACTGGCCGTGGAGGCGCAGACGATGCTGGCGGCCAAGGGTGTGCAGGCAGCCGTGGTCTCGATGCCCTGCGTCGAGTGGTTCGATTCGCAGCCTCAGGAGTATCGCGACCATGTGCTGCCGCCGGACGTGTCGGCCCGTGTCGCCGTCGAGGCGGGTATCGCCCAGAGTTGGTACAAGTACGTCGGCGATACCGGAGAGATCATCTCGATCGAGCACTACGGCGAGTCCGCCGACGACAAAACCCTGTTCCGCGAGTTCGGTTTCACCGCCGAGGCGGTCGTTGCCGCCGCAGAGCGCGCTTTCGACAACTAACCCACCCTCCACAAAGGAATCACCATGGCCCAGAACCCCAACCTCGCGGAGCTGTCCGCGCACGGCGTCTCCGTCTGGCTCGACGACCTCTCCCGCGACCGGCTGCGGACGGGGAACCTGCAGGAACTCATCGACACCAAGTCGATCGTCGGCGTCACCACCAATCCGTCGATCTTCCAGGCGGCACTGTCCAAGGGCACTGCCTACGACGCCCAGGTCGCCGAGTTGGCCGCCCGGGGCGCCGACGTCGACGCCACCATCCGCACCGCCACGACCGACGACGTTCGGGAGGCCTGCGACGTCCTTCGTCCGCAGTGGGAGGCCTCCGACGGGGTCGACGGCCGCGTCTCGATCGAGGTCGACCCGCGACTGGCCCACGACACCGACCAGACGATCCTGCAGGCGATCGAGTTGTGGAAGATCGTCGACCGGCCCAACCTGCTGATCAAGATCCCCGCCACCCTGGCCGGACTGCCGGCCATCACCGCGGTCATCGCCGAGGGCATCTCGGTGAACGTCACCCTGATCTTCTCCGTGGAACGCCACATCGAGGTCATGGATGCCTACCTCGCCGGCCTGGAAGCCGCGACGCAGGCCGGCCACGACCTTTCCACCATTCATTCCGTGGCTTCATTCTTCGTCTCCCGGGTCGATACCGAGATCGACAAGCGACTCGAGGAGATCGGAACCGAGGACGCGCTGGCGATGCGCGGCAAGGCCGGAGTGGCCAATGCCCGCCTCGCCTACGCCGCCTACGAGGAGGTCTTCCTCGCACCGCGCTACGCGGCACTGGTCCCGGCCGGGGCACGGGTGCAGCGCCCGCTGTGGGCCTCGACCGGTGTGAAGAACCCCGACTACTCGGACACCATGTACGTCACCGACCTGGTGGCCGCCCACACCGTGAACACCATGCCGGAGAAGACCTTGGATGCCGTCGCCGACCACGGTGTGGTCACCGGGGACACCATCACCGGCACCATCGTCGAGTCCCAGGGCGTCTTCCTGCGACTGGAGGAACTCGGCATCGACTTGCGGGACGTGTTCCGTCATCTCGAGGAGGACGGCGTGGCGAAGTTCGAGACCGCCTGGCTGGAGTTGATCGAGGCGACCCAGGGCCAGTTGGACGCCGCCAAGAAATGACTGCGGACGTGTCATCGGCAACCCCGTCCCCGGACGGAATCACCGTGCCGGTCCCGGCCGACTGGCGCAACCCGCTGCGCGACAAGCGCGACAAGCGCATGCCGCGCATCGCCGGGCCGTGCGGGGTGGTGATCTTCGGCGTCACCGGCGACCTGTCCCGCAAGAAGCTGATGCCGGCGATCTACGACCTGGCCAACCGGGGTCTGTTGCCGCCGTCGTTCGCACTGGTCGGTTTCGCCCGGCGGGATTGGGTCGATGAGGACTTCGGCAAGGTCGTCTACGACGCCGTCAAGGAACACGCCCGCACGCCGTTCCGACAGGAGGTGTGGGACCGGCTGGCCGAGGGAATTCGCTTCGTGCAGGGCAGTTTCGACGACGAGGCCTCCTTCACCAAGCTCGCCGAGGAGCTGGAGAAGCTGGACATCGAGCGCGGAACCGGCGGGAATCACGCCTTCTACCTGTCCATCCCGCCGAACGCCTTCCCCGTCGTCACCGAACAGCTCAAGAAGTCCGGACTCGCCGACCCCAAGGACGGCCGGTGGAGCCGGGTGGTGATCGAGAAGCCGTTCGGACACGACCTGCAGAGCGCGATCGAACTCAACAAGGTCGTCAACAGCGTCTTCCCGGAGAAGTCGGTGTTCCGCATCGACCATTACCTCGGTAAGGAAACCGTTCAGAACATCCTCGCGCTGCGGTTCGCCAACGAACTGTTCGAGCCGGTGTGGAACAGCCACTACGTCGACAGCGTGCAGATCACCATGGCCGAGGACATCGGCCTGGGCGGTCGGGCCGGCTACTACGACGGCATCGGCGCCGCCCGCGACGTGATCCAGAACCACCTGCTGCAACTGCTGGCGCTGACCGCGCTCGAGGAGCCGGTCAGCTTCCACCCCGACGAGGTCAGGGCCGAGAAGATCAAGGTGCTCGCCGCGACCAGGCTAGCCCAGCCGCTGGACCTGACCACCTCCCGCGGTCAGTACGCCGCGGGTTGGCAGGGCGGCCAGCAGGTCGTCGGCCTGCTCGATGAGGAGGGCTTCTCGCACACCTCGACGACCGAGACGTTCGCGGCCATCACCCTCGACGTCGATACTCGGCGCTGGGCGGGGGTGCCGTTCTATCTGCGGACCGGAAAGCGGTTGGGCCGCAGGGTGACCGAGATCGCGCTGATGTTCAAGCGGGCTCCCCATCTTCCGTTCGACGCCACCATGACCGAGGAACTCGGCCAGAACGCGTTGGTGATCCGGGTGCAGCCCGACGAGGGCATCACCCTGCGTTTCGGGTCCAAGGTGCCGGGCAGCGCGATGGAGGTGCGAGACGTCAACATGGACTTCTCCTACGGGTCGGCGTTCGCCGAGGACTCCCCCGAGGCCTACGAACGGTTGATCCTCGACGTGCTGCTCGGTGAGCCCTCGCTGTTCCCCAGCAACGCGGAGGTCGAGTTGTCCTGGAAGATCCTGGATCCCGCGCTGCAGTACTGGGCCGATCATGGGAAGCCGGACCCTTACGAGTCCGGGTCCTGGGGCCCGGACTCGGCATTCGAGATGCTCGAACGGACCGGCCACAACTGGAGACGCCCGTGATGAGCGCGAGCGAGGAGCGGAGCCCGATCCGATGATCGTCGACCTGCCGGACACCACCACCAACAACATCAACAAGCGCATCACCTCGCTGCGCGAAGAGGGCGGCGCGATCACCCTGGGGCGGGTGCTGACCCTGGTGGTGGCCCCGGACTGCGAGGAGATCCTCGAGGACGCCATCGAGGCGGCCGTCGGGGCCAGCCGCGAGCACCCCTGCCGCATCATCGTGGTCGTTCCGGTCGACCGGGATGCCGTCGAACCGCGACTGGACGGCCAGTTGCGGGTCGGTGGCGACGCGGGCGCCGGGGAGGTCGTCGTCCTCAAGACCGCCGGTCCGCTTGCCGCCCACGCGGGCAGTGTCGTGCTGCCCTTCCTGCTGCCGGACACCCCGGTGGTGGCCTGGTGGCCCGGTGAGGCGCCTGACGTTCCGGCCAAGGATCCGTTGGGGCGCTTGGCAATTCGGCGAATCACCGATTCCACCGCGACCGACAGACCGCTGGCGTCGCTGCGCAGCAGGCTACCGGGCTACACCCAGGGCGACACCGATCTGGCCTGGAGTCGCATCACCTACTGGCGGGCGCTGCTGGCTTCGTCCCTCGACCAGCCGCCGTACGAGCCGGTCACCGGTGCGGTGGTCTCGGGCCTGGCGACCGAACCGGCACTGGACATCCTGGCCGGGTGGTTGGCCGCCCGCATCGACGGACCGGTGCGGCGCGAGACCGGTGAGCTGAAAGTCGAACTCATCCAGCCCAGCCAGACCATCGTCCTGAGCCGTCCGCAGGACGGGGCCACCGCGACCCTGACGCGCACCGGCCGCCCCGCCGCTCAACTGCCCCTGGCCAGGCGCGAAACCAAGGACTGCCTCGCCGAAGACCTCCGCCGCCTGGACCCCGACGAGATCTACCACGAGGCGCTGGCCGGGATGGACAAGGTGATCTACCCCGCGGCCGGGGCCAGCTGAGATGGCCACCGCCGCGGGTGTGATTGTCGAGGAATTTCCCGACACCGATGCCCTGGTGGCCGCCGCGGGTGACCGACTCGCCTCGACGATCGCCGAGGCGATCGCCCAACGCGGCCTCGCCATGATCGTGCTGACCGGCGGGGGCACCGGGACCGCACTGCTCAAGCGACTCGGAACCCATCCGGTGGAGTGGTCGCGGGTGCATCTGTTCTGGGGCGACGACCGCTTCGTGCCGCACGACGACGACGAGCGCAACGAGAAACAGGCCCGCGAGGCCCTGCTGGACCACATCGACATCCCGACGGGCAACATCCACCCGATGCCGGCCAGCGACGGCCGGTTCGGTGACGACATCGGGGCAGCGGCACAGGCCTACCAGGACGTGCTGGCGGCGAACGCCGAATCCGGTTCACCCACACCGGTTTTCGATGTTCATCTGCTGGGCATGGGCGGTGAGGGGCATGTCAACTCGCTGTTCCCGCACACGCCCGCGGTCCGCGAGGCCGATCAGATGGTGGTGGGAGTGGACGACTCGCCCAAGCCGCCGCCGCGTCGGATCACCCTGACCCTGCCCGCCGTGCGGCGGTCCCGGCAGGTGTGGCTGGTGGTCTCGGGCGAGGCGAAGGCCGACGCGGTGGCGGCCGCGATCGGCGGGGCCGATCCCCTCGACGTACCGGCAGCGGGGGCTATCGGCAGCGAGCACACGATTTGGCTTGTTGACTCCGCGGCTGCAAGCAAACTGTCAGACTGACCGTCATGAACGACAAGCCCCGGCCCCGCAGCGCAGCCGAGCGGATCAGAACACTTGCCCAGGCGGCTCTGACCGCCGACGAGACCGTCGATCAGATGGATCACATCCTTGACGATCTCGAGGTCAACCTGGTGGGCCTGAACAAGGCAGTGGGCACCATGGAGGACTCGCTGGAGTACTTCAACGCCACGCTGCACCGGCTGAACGAGAGCCTTGGCCAACTCGAAGGAATGATGGGCCGGGTCATGAAATTGGTCGATCTCGCGGAGGCGGCAATGGCCCCGGTAGCGGCCACCGAGTCGGCCGTGCGCGGGGTGCTCAACGTCATCCGACGGAAGTGACCCGGGCCCGCCGCCGCTAACCGCTGTTTCGCAACGCTGACGCCAGCCCACTCATCGTCAGCAGGATTCCGCGCTGGACGAGTTCGTTGTCCTCACCGCCACGATAACGCCGCAACAACTCCACCTGCAGGTGGTTGAGCGGCTCGAGGTAGGGGAACCGGTTGAACACCGAACGGGCCAGTGCCGGGTTGTCGGCGAGCAGATCCTCGTGGCCGGTGATGAGTTTGTGCATCGCAATGGTGCGCTCATGTTCGGCCCGGATCTTCGAGAACACCCGCTCCCGTAGCGTCTCGTCCCCCACCAGTTCGGCATAGCGGGCAGCCAGGCCCATATCGGACTTCGCGAGCACCTGGGCCATGTTGGACAGCACGGTGCGGAAGAACGGCCAGCGCCGGTACAGATCGCGAAGCACCTCGATCCGGTCTTCGGCACTCCCCTGTTCCTGACCGATCCACTCCTGCACGGCGGTGCCGGTGCCGTACCAACCGGGAAGCATCACCCGGCACTGGCTCCACGCCAGCACCCACGGAATGGCTCGCAGGTCGGCTATCGACGTGGTGGCTTTGCGCATCGCGGGCCGGCTGCCGATATTGAGCGAACCGATCTCGCTGACCGGTGTCGACTGTTCGAAGTACTCGACGAATCCCGCTGTCTCGTGGACCAATTCGGCATAGGACCGCTGCGCGAGGTCGGCGAGTTCGTCGAGCACCCGGTAAGCCGCCTCGGCTCCCTCGCCGAGCCCTTCGACGTCGAGCAGCGTCGACTCCAGAGTCGCCGCGACCAGGCTCTCCAGGTTGCGGTGCGCGATCCGGGGCTCGGCGTACTTGGCGGCGATCACCTCGCCCTGTTCGGTGAGGCGCAGGGATCCGTTGACCGCACCGGGAGGCTGGGCCAGGATCGCGTCGTAACTGGGACCGCCGCCGCGGCCGACTGTGCCGCCGCGGCCGTGGAACAGGCGCAGCCGGATCCCGGTCCGGCGGGCCGACTCCACCAGGTCCTGTTCGGCCCGGTACAGCGCCCAGTTCGCGGCGAGGTAGCCGCCGTCCTTGTTGGAATCGGAGTAACCGAGCATGACTTCCTGGGTCTCGCCGCGGGCATGCACCATCGCCCGATAGAGCGGCACATCGAGGGCGGCCTCCAGGATCCTCGAGCCCCGCTGGAGATCCTCGATCGTCTCGAACAGCGGCACGACACCCACCGGTGCGTACGGATGATCACCGGAAAGGTCAAGCAGGCCGGCCTCTTTCAACAGCAGCGCGGCTTCCAGCATGTCCGAGACCGACTGGCACATCGAGATGATGTAGGTGGGCACCGCCTCCGGTCCGAGCATCCGCACCGCCCGGGCCGCCGCACCGACGATGTCCAGTTCCTTGCGGGCCAGTTCGGACAGCGCCGCACCGTCGCGGGTCAGCGGTCGCCGGGTGGACAGTTCGCCCACCAGTACCGCGACCCGTTGCTGCTCGGGCAGCGACCGGTAGTCCGGATGCACGCCCGCCCAGGCCAGCAGTTCGGCCACCACCTGCTCGTGGGTCTCGGAGTTCTGCCGCATGTCCAATCCACACAGGTGAAACCCGAAGGCGTCGACGGCATCTCGCAACCGGGCCAGCCGGTCGTCGGCCAGCAGCGCGCTGCCGTGCGCCCGCAGGGAGGCGTCGATGACGTCGAGATCGGCGAGCACGTCGTGCGCCGCTTGGTAGGGCTCGAGACCCAGATCCAGCACATGCTCGGGGGTGCGGTCCAGGATGCCCGCTGCCGTCGCGGTCAACCGGCCGCGGATCACCCGCACCGCCCGCCGGTAGGGTTCGTCGATGCGGGCGGCCTCGGTGCAACCGGCGGCGAGGTTCACCAACGCGTCGTCGGTGTGCACCAGTCGGGCCGACATCGGCAACTCACGCTCGAGCATGGCCAGTTCGTCGAAGTAGTAGCTCAGCGCGGTCTGCGCCGCGCTGCGGGTCGCCAGATCGACCACCTCGGCGGTCACGTTGGGATTGCCGTCGCGGTCACCGCCGATCCAGGATCCGGGCCGTACGATGGGCCGCGGCAGGAGGCCCGCATCCGGCCAACGCGAGCGCAGCGCATCGCGAACGGCGGCATTGACTTTCGGGATCACCTCGAAGAACGACGCCGGGTAATAGCGAAGGCCGGACTCGATCTCGTCGGCCACCTTCAACCGCGACAGCCGGATCAGGGCGGTCTGCCACAGGGTGAGGATCTGGCGGCGCAGTTCTGATTCGATCGGCCGACCGTCCTCGGTCTCGTCCACGCCGTGCAGACGCAGCCGCATCAGCCGGGTGATGAGGTTCTGGGTGTCGAAGACCGTGCGCCGGCGGGTCTCGGTGGGATGCGCGGTGACGACCGGCGACACCAGGGCTCCCCACAGGGCCTCGGCGACCGCAGAAGCCGACAGATCCGCCGCGTCGAGCTTGCGGTAGGTGGCCGCCAGAGTGCTGTCCTGGGCGGGCTCCCCGGCAGCGACGTGCACCTCCCGCCGCCGCTCGCGGTGGATGTCCTCGGCCACGTTGGCCAGCAGGGCGAAGGTGCTGAACGCACGGATCACCGGAATGGCCCGCGCAACCTCGATACCGTCGAACAGGGCGGCCAGCTGGGATCGGTCGATCTCGGAACGCCGCACCCGGAACGACTCCACCCGGGCTCGTTCCACCAACTCGAACACCTCCCGCCCGTTCTGTTCGCGGACGGTGTCGCCGAGCATGGCGCCGAGCAGCCGGATGTCCTCGCGCATCGGTTCGGTGGCCTCGCGACCGACCACGGTCCGGTAGACGTCGCCGATCGGCTCCAGCGAGGTGTCGGCATCAGTCATGCGAACAAGTATCGGTGTCCGGGCGGCGACGCGCGCGGCGGGACGGTCTTAGGGGGCGCGCCCGCCGACCGGCTCAGGCGTACTTGATCGCCAGGCCGACGCCGATGATGGCGACCAGCCAGATACCGGTGATGAACAGCGTCAGCCGGTCGAGGTTCTTCTCGACCACGGTCGAGCCGGACAGGCTGGACTGCACACCGCCGCCGAACAGAGTCGACAGACCACCACCCTTGGCGCGGTGCAGCAACACCAACAGGATCACCAGCAGACTGGTGATCACCAGCAGGATCTGCAGGCTGAAAATCATGCGGTCAGCCTACCGGGCGCGACGCGAAATACCGGACTCGGGTCAGGGCAGCGGCCCGCCGGCGGCAATGGCCGACAGGATGGCGAACTGCTCGCCGTCCAGCGAGGCACCGCCGACCAGACCGCCGTCGACATCCGGCTGGGCGATGAGTTCGGCCACGTTCTTGGCATTCATCGACCCGCCGTAGAGCACTCGGATGCCGTCGGCGACCTGCGGGGACGTCAGTGCGGCCAGTTCGGCTCGGATGGCCCCGCACACCTCCTGGGCGTCGGCCGCACTGGCCACCCGGCCGGTGCCGATGGCCCAGACCGGCTCGTAGGCGATCACCACGCCGGCCAACTGCTCAGGGGTCAGGCCGTCCAAGGATCCGCGCAATTGGGCGAGGTTGTACTCGACGTGGTTACCGGCCTCGCGGACGTCGAGGTGTTCACCGATGCACACGATCGGAACGAGACCGTGGCGGAAGGCAGCGGCCGCCTTGGCGGCCACCACCGCGTCGTCCTCGTGGTGGTAGGTGCGGCGCTCGGAGTGGCCCACCACCGCGAAGGTGCAGCCGAGCTTGGCCAGGAACGCTCCGCTGATCTCGCCGGTGTAGGCGCCGGAGTCGTGCTGGGACAGATCCTGGGCCCCGTAGGTGAGCCGCAACTTGTCACCGTCGACCAGCGTCTGCACGCTGCGCAGGTCGGTGAACGGCGGGATGACGGTGACGTCGACCTTGTCGAAGTACTTCTCGGGCAGCGAGAAGGCGATCTTCTGCACCAGTGCGATGGCCTCGAAGTGATTGAGGTTCATCTTCCAGTTGCCCGCGATCAGGGGTTTACGGGACATGTCGATGGGCCTCTCTACGTCAAAATGTCGATACCGGGCAGGGTCTTGCCCTCGAGGAATTCCAGCGACGCACCGCCGCCGGTGGAGATATGGGAGAAACCGTCCTCGGCCAAACCGAGTTGGCGCACGGCGGCCGCGGAGTCACCGCCGCCGACGACGCTGAAAGCGCCCTTGGCAGTGGCCGCGATGATCGCCTCGGCCACCCCCTTGGTGCCGGCCGAGAACGCCGGGAACTCGAACACTCCCATCGGGCCGTTCCAGAAGATGGTCCGTGCGTTGGACAGCAGGGTGGAGAACCGCTCAATGGACTTCGGACCGATGTCCAGGCCCATCTTGTCGGCCGGAATCTTCTCCGCAGCAACGGTTTCCGGCGGCGAATCCGCTGCGAATTCCGGGGCGACGACGATGTCGACGGGCAGGTGGATCACGTCGCCGTACTCCTCCAGCAGCCGCTTGCAGGTGTCGACCATCCCCTCCTCCAGCAGCGACTTGCCCACCGAAATACCTTGTGCGGCAAGGAAGGTGAAGCACATACCGCCACCGATGATGATGCTGTCGGCTTTGCCTGCCAGGTTCTCGATCACGGCGAGCTTGTCGGAGACCTTCGATCCGCCGAGCACCACGGCATAGGGGCGTTCGCCGGCTTTGGCCAGCTGCTCGAGAACCTTCACCTCGGCGCCGACCAACGTGCCCGCGTAGCAGGGCAGTAGCTTGGCCACGTCGTAGACCGAGGCCTGCTTGCGGTGCACGACGCCGAAACCGTCGGAGACGAAGGCGCCGTCACTGCCGACCAGTTCGACCAGCGCCGCGGCCAGGGCCGCCCGCTCGGCATCGTCCTTGCTGGTCTCCCGCGGATCGAAGCGGATGTTCTCCAGCAGCAGGACGTCGCCGTCGGTGAGACCCTCGGCGCGGGCCAGTGCGTCGGTACCGACCACGTCACCGGCCAGCTGGACATGCCGACCCAGCTTCTCGCTCAGCACCTTGGCGACCGGGGCCAACGAGAACTTCGGCTCGGGTCCGCCTTTGGGCCGGCCGAGGTGCGCGGTCACCACAACTTTCGCACCGGCGTCGACCAGCGCCTTGAGAGTGGGGACCGAGGCGTCGATCCGGCCGGTGTCGGTGACGTTGCCGGTGTCGTCGAGGGGGACGTTGAGGTCGCAGCGCACCAGCACGCCGCGGCCTTCCACGCCCTCGGCGAGCAGGTCGGCGAGATTCTTGACAGCCACGTCTCGGCGCCGGTTACAGGGACTTGCCGACGAGGCCGACCAGATCGACGAGCCGGTTGGAGTAGCCCCACTCGTTGTCGTACCAGGACACCACCTTGGCCTGGTTGGCGATCACCTTCGTCAGTCCTGCGTCGAAGATCGAGCTGTGCGGGTCGGTGACGATGTCACTGGAGACGATCGGGGCGTCGTAGTACTTGAGGATGCCCTTGAGCTTGCCCTCGGCGGCGGCCTTCATCGCGGCGTTGATCTCCTCGATGCTGGCGTGCTTGTCGAGCTCGACCGTCAGGTCGGTGACCGAGCCGGTGGGGATCGGAACCCGCAACGCGTAACCGTCCAGCTTGCCCTTCAACTCCGGCAGCACCAAGCCGATGGCCTTGGCGGCGCCGGTTGAGGTGGGCACGATGTTGATCGCGGCGGCCCGCGCCCGGCGCAGGTCCCTGTGCGGGCCGTCCTGCAAGTTCTGGTCACCGGTGTAAGCGTGGATGGTGGTCATCAATCCGCGGATGATGCCGAACTCGTCGTTGATCACCTTGGCCATCGGGCCGAGGCAGTTCGTGGTGCACGAGGCGTTGGAGATGACCTTCTGGCTGCCGTCGTACTTGTCGTCGTTGACACCCATCACGATCGTGATGTCCTCGTCGGACGCCGGCGCGGAGATGATCACCTTCTTGACCCCGGACTGCAGATGACCATGGGCCTTGGCGTCGTTGAAGTGGCCGGTGGACTCCACAACGACGTCGACGCCGACCTCGTCCCACGGCAGCGCGGCTGGGCCGTCCTTGACCGCGAACGCCTTGATCTTGTGCTTGCCGACATGGATGGTGTCGCCGTCGGCAGAGACATCCTCGGGGAACCGGCCCAGGATGGAGTCGAACTTCAGCAGGTGGGCGAGAGCGGCGGTGTCGGTGAGGTCGTTGACCGCCACGATCTCAATGCCCTTGGCCTTGCCCTCGGCCTGCTGTGTTGCCAGGGCCCGGTAGAAGTTGCGCCCGATGCGGCCAAAACCGTTGACGCCAACCCGGATCGTCACGTTCGTCTCCTCAGCTCTGTCGTTCACCTGCTCGGCGAATGCCAACGATCAGCCTAGTGCCGACGTCAGCGAGGCGGGCGGGAACCGGGCGAGGACTTCGGCGGCCACGGCGTACCGTCGGGGAATGACGTTGTCGCTGCCGGTGGAGTTGGATGTCAGCAAGGTCCGCGAACGCCTCGGTCAGGGCATCTTCGCGATGGTCGCCGGACCGGAGGGCCCGCAGCGGCGCGCCCGCATCCACGGCGCGGCGGGACCGCGCTGGTTCGGGCCCGACCGCCCGATCCGCGAGGTGCACGCCGACGCATCAATGTTCGTCGGTGGACTGCGCGCCCTGCTGCTGCAGTCACTGCACCCACTGGCGATGGCCGGGGTGGCCGAGCACTCCGACTACCGCGGCGACCCGTGGGGGCGACTGCAACGCACCAGCGCCTTCCTGGCCGTGACCACCTTCGGCACCGCCACCGACGCCCAGCGCGCGGTCGACAAGGTGCGGGGCATTCACCGGCGGGTGCACGGGGTGGCCCGCGACGGCCGGCCCTACCGCGCCGACGATCCGCACCTGCTGGAGTGGGTCCACATCGCCGAGGTGGACAGCTTCCTGCTGGCCCACCGGCGCTACGGCGACAAACCCCTGGACCAGGCCGGCCGCGACGGCTATGTGGCCGACACCGCCCGGGTGGCCACCGCCCTCGGCGTCCTCGACCCGCCCCGGACCGAAGCCGAACTCCGGCAGCGCATCGAGGACTTCCGGCCCGAGTTGACGAGCACCCCGGCGGCCCGCGAGGCGGCCCGGTTCCTGCTGCTCACTCCCCCGCTGCCACTGCTGGCGCGGGCGCCCTACGGCGTTATCGCGGCCACGTCGGTGTCGATGCTGCCCTGGTGGGCCAGGCTCCCGCTGCGGCTGCCGTATCTGCCGGCGATGGAGGCCACCGCCATCCGGGTCGCCGGGCGGGCCCTGGTGGGCGGAATCCGCTGGGCGATGTCATCGCAGCCGCTACCCGAGGCCGCCGCCGGGTAACTGCCTGACCCCGCCCGCCTCGCTCCTCCGCCTCGCTCCTCCTCCGCCTCGTACCTCGGCGGCATCGTCGACTCGGGGCTTAGGCGTCGTCGAGCAGATCCGGGGTGACCGCGGACTCGGTGTCGGCGATGCCGTCCTGCTTGGCCTTGCGGTCGGCCATCGACAGCAACCGGCGGATCCGGCCGGCGACGGCGTCTTTGGTCATCTGCGGTTCGGCCAGCCGGCCCAACTCCTCCAGGGATGCCTGCCGGTGTTCGACCCGCAACCGACCCGCCGCGGAGAGATGATCCGGCACACCGTCGCCGAGGATCTCCAGCGCCCGCTCCACCCGGGCCGCCGCGGCCACGGCCGCGCGGGCCGACCGGCGGAGGTTGGCGTCGTCGAAGTTGGCCAGCCGGTTGGCGGTGGCGCGAACCTCGCGGCGCATGCGCCGTTCCTCCCACACCAGTCGGGTGTCCTGCGCGCCCATCCGGGTCAGCAGGGTTCCGATGGCCTCGCCGTCGCGAACCACCACCCGGTCGGTGCCGCGCACCTCGCGGGCCTTGGCGCTGACGCCGAGTCGTCGGGCCGCGCCCACCAGGGCCAGCGCCGCCTCGGGGCCCGGGCAGCTGACCTCCAGTGCGGAGGAGCGGCCGGGCTCGGTCAGCGAGCCGTGCGCCAGGAAGGCGCCGCGCCATGCCGCCTCCGCGTCGCCGACGCTGCCGCCGACGACCTGGGCGGGCAGGCCCCGCACCGGGCGGCCCCGCATGTCCAGCAGGCCGGTCTGCCTCGCCAGCGCTTCCCCGTCTTTGGCGATGCGCACCACATAGCGCGTGCTCTTGCGAATTCCACTGGCGGACAACATATGAACGACAGAGGCGTAGCCGTAGAGATCGTGAATGTCCTTGCGCAGCCGCCGCGCGATACTGCCGAGATCGACTTCGGCCTCGACCACGACCCGGCCGGCCACGATGTGCAGGCCGCCGGCGAAGCGCAGCAGAGCGGCCACCTCGGCCCGCCGCGCACTCACCGAGTTGACGACGAGGCGGCTCAGCTCGTCTTTCACCTCAGCTGTCATCGCCACCGCGCGTCACCTCTCGATCTGTCTCGAAGTCGGCCGCCGCGCTCCCGCGTCGGACACCGGGGCAACAGTGGGCACGGTAGTCGTCGGGGACTGCGCCCCCTGCGACCGGACCGCCGCGAGCGCCGCCGCCAGCTTCGCCGGGTCGTGGAGCGGCGTGCCGGGACGTGACACGTCAGCAAAGGTCACGGAGGCCTCCAACAGGGTCGCGGTCCGGCGCAGTTGGTCGCGTTCACGCTCCGATGGCACACACGACGCGTCGACGATGATGTCATGCACAGTAAATCCGGGGGCGTGTTGGGCCAGAACATGCAGATGCCGCTCTGCGGAGAAGCCGGCGGTCTCCCCCGGTTCGGCGGCCAGGTTGAGCACCAGGGCGCGCCGGGCGTGGCTGGCCTTCAGTGCCGAGACCAGGCCGGGTACCAGGACGTGCGGGATCACACTGGTGAACCAGGATCCCGGCCCGAGCACGACCAGGTCTGCGCTCATCACCGCATCGATGGCCTGCCGGGTCGCCGGTGGGTCACCCGGCAGCAGTCGCACCCGGCGCACCTTGCCCGGGGTGGTGGCCACGGCGACCTGCCCGCGGATGACCCGGCTCATCCGCGGGTCGCCTTCCAGTCCGGCGACGTCGGCCTCGATCTGAAGGGCGATCGGGCACATCGGGAGAACCCGGCCCTTGACCCCGAGGACGCGGCCCAACTCATCGAGCGCGGCGACCGGGTCGGCGAGCACCTCGTCGAGGCCGGCCAGCAGGAGATTGCCGATCGGGTGCCCGGCGAGCGCCCCGCTGCCGCCGAACCGATGCTGAATGATGGTGGCCCAGAGCCGGCCGTGTGGACTGTCGGATGCCAACGCCGCCAGGGCCATTCGCAGATCGCCCGGGGGCACGACACCGAGCTCGGAACGTAACCGGCCCGAGGATCCACCGTCATCGGCGACGGTCACCACCGCCGTCACGTGTGGCGTGAGCCGACGCGCCGCCGACAGCGTCGCGTAGAGGCCGTGGCCGCCGCCCAGTGCGACGATGCGGGGACTGATCCCCCCGGTCACGTCGCTACCACCCGCGGGACCAAATCCCGCCGGGCTGTTCATTCCCGCCCCAGATCCCGGTGCAGCACCCGCACCGACAGCTGACGGTTCTCACCGAGCAGTCCGGCCAGCGCCTCGGCGATGGCGACGCTGCGGTGCTTGCCGCCCGTGCATCCGATCGCCACCGTCATGTACCGCTTTCCCTCCCGGATGTAGCCGTCGGCTACCAGTTTCAGCAGCTGATGGTAGGTCTGCAGGAACTCCGTCGCTCCGGGTTGGGCCAGGACGTAATCGCGCACCGCGGGCGACTGACCGGTCTGCGGCCGAAGCTCGTCCACCCAGTGCGGATTGGGCAGAAACCGAACGTCCATCACCATGTCGGCGTCCATCGGAAGGCCGTACTTGAAGCCGAACGATTCGACGGTGACGCTGGTCTGGGCGACGGTCTCGCCCCCGAATGCGTTCTCGATGCTGACCCGCAGCGCCGGAACGGACAGCGAGGTGGTGTCGATCACCAGATCGGCGGTCGCGCGAACCGGCGCCAGGAGGGTCCGTTCGGCGGCGATTCCCTCGGCCAGGGTCTGATTGCCCTGCAAGGGATGGCTGCGACGGTTGTTCTCGTAGCGGCGCACCAGGATCTCGTCGGAAGCCTCCATGAACAGCACCCTGGGGATGATGTGGCGGGCGGCCAGGTCGGTGCGCACCAGGTCCAGATCGCCGGTGAAGCCGCGGGAGCGCACATCCATCACCACCGCCAACCGGGTGATGCGCGAACCGGCCGCCAGGCCGAGATCCACCATCCGGGCGATCAGTTCCGGCGGAAGATTGTCGGCGACATACCAGCCCAGGTCCTCGAGAACCTTGGCGGCGGTGCCCCGACCCGCCCCGGACAGCCCGGTCACCAGGACAACGTCGATCTCGGAGGCGTCGTCGCCACCGATCGCTTTGACGTGATCCTGGCGCGTGCCGGCGGCGCCGGGAACCGTGTGCTCTGTCATCGGGATATCAGTCATAGGGCTTGCTGAGCATCATCACCCACCGCCTCGGCCGGTGCATCCGAACCGGCCCGATCCGCTCGTGCATCGAGTGCTTGCAGCACCGCCGCCGCCGTCGCGGCCCCGATGCCGGGCACCGCGGTGATCTCTTCGACGCTGGCCTGCCGTAGGCGGGCCACCGAACCGAAATGGGTCACCAGGGCCTTTCGCCTCGACTCGCCCAGCCCGGGCACGGTGTCCAGCGCTGAAGCCGTCATCCGCTTGGACCGCTTGCTGCGGTGGTAGGAGATCGCAAAGCGGTGGGCCTCGTCGCGGATCCGCTGGAGCAGGTAGAGCCCTTCGGCGTTGCGCGGGAGGATCACCGGGTCGGGCTCGGCGGGAACCCACACCTCCTCGAGTCGCTTGGCCAGACCGATCACCGCGACGTCGGCCACTCCGAGATCGTCGAGAACGGCTTGAGCCGCATTCACCTGCGGCGCGCCGCCGTCCACGACGAACAGATTCGGCGGGTAGGCGAATCGACGCGGCTTGTCGGTGCTGACGTCGGGCGCGGCATCCTGGAGATGACGCAGAAAACGTCGGCGGGTGACCTCGGCGATGGAGGCGACGTCGTCGGATCGTCCGTCACCCGCCGCTTCCCGGATGGCGAAGTGGCGGTAGTCCGACTTACGCGGCAGGCCGTCTTCGAAGACCACCAACGAGCCCACCACGTCGGTGCCCTGCACGTGGCTGATGTCGACGCACTCGATGCGCAGGGGCGCGTTGGCCAGCCCCAACGCCTCCTGGATGTTCTGCAGCGCAGCCGATCTCGCGGTGAAGTCCCCCGCCCGCCGGAGCTTGTGCTGCTGCAGGGAATCGACGGCGTTGCGGTGCACGGTTTCAGCCAGTGCCCGCTTGTCGCCGCGCTGCGGTACCCGCAGATCCACTCGCGAACCGCGCAACCCGGACAGCCAGGTCGTCAGTTCCTCGGCGTTGGGCGGCAGGTGAGGCACCAGCACCTCGCGCGGCACGGGATTGCCGGATTCGTCTGCGGCCCTGTTTAATTCGGCCTCGGGCGGGCCGCCCAGTTCGGCCTCGGGCGGGCCGCCCAGTTCGGCCTCGGGCGGGCCGCCCAGTTCGGCCTCGGGCGGGCCGCCCAGTTCGGCCTCGGGCGGGCCGCCCAGTTCGGCCTCGGGCGGGCCGCCCAGTTCAGC
>CAISDL010000137.1 GCA_903884065.1 uncultured Actinomycetes bacterium
ACCATCGGCGTCACGCCCAACGGTCCTAAGCCAGCGCCGCCACCCTGGGCTGTGACACAAACCCCTCGGACCAAGTCAAAGCCGGTCTTCGAGTGAGGTAACGAGAGCGATCCCGATGATGTGCTCGCCGCGCTCGGGCGAGACCGGCACAACCGTAGGGTTCTCGGATTCGCCAAGAAAAGCGGAAAGACGGCTTCGCCACCGTGGCCGGAAAAGCCGCGAACGTCCAGCTCAAGAAGTAGCACGTTCGCCATCGTGAAGCGGAACCTACAGACGACTTGTAGCGTCTCAATTCTGATTTCTTAATCTCAGTTCTGATTTCATACGCGCTTCATTTATGAAATGAAACCGAGACACCCCGCGGCGGCGGCCTTGCAGTTGTTGTGATGAGAATCCTTGTCTTTGAGATCCCTCCCTAAGCCGGGTCTTCAAAGGGTGGTGACGGGCAGGGTGGTGGGTCCGGTGACGCCGGTGAGTTTCTTCCAGGGGGACGGTCCGGTGCGGTGGAGCCGCGGGCAGCGGCTGGTGATGGCTCGGAGGGCTTCGGTGAGTTCCACGCGGGCCAGATGCGCCCCGAGGCAGTAGTGGGTGCCGCCGCCGAAAGTGAGTATGGGACTGGGGTGTTCGCGGGTGATGTCGAGTCGGTCGGGATCGTTGAAGACGGCGGGGTCGCGGTTGGCGGCAGCGGCGTTGGCGATGACCAGGGCGCCCGCGGGGATGGTGACCCCGGCGATGTCGGCGTCTTCAGTGGCGTAGCGCATCGCCCCGAACACCACCGGCGAGAAACGCATCAGTTCCTCAACGGCTTGCCCGGCGAGGTCGGGCTGGGCCGCCAGCAGGTCCCATTGGTCGGGGTGGTCGATGAGGCATTCGATGGCGGCGGCGAGTTGGTTGCGGGTGGTGTCGGTGCCGGCGGCTAACAGTGATCCGGCGAGCATCAACAGCTCGCTGTGGCTGAGGCGGTCGCCGTCGTCCTCGGCGCGGATCAGCTCGGAGATCAGGTCGTCGGTCAAGGTGGTGCGACGGTCGGTGACCATGGCGTCGAGGTAGGCATCGAGCTCGTCCCAGGCCGCTTCGATGACGGGTCCGTCCTGGGCGACGTTCCAGTCGAAGATCTTCATGATCGCGTCAGCCCACGCGGAGAACAGGTTCCAGTCCTGGGCCGGGGCGCCGAGTAGGGCGCAGATGATCGGGGTCGGGTAGGGCCGGGAGACGTCGGTGACGATGTCGCCGGATCCGGTCGCGGCCACGGCGTCGACCAGTCCGTCGGCGGTCTGCGCGACCAGGGTCTGCAGGCGGGTGATGGCGCGGGGGGAGAACGCTTTGGCGACCAGCCGGCGTAGCCGGGTGTGGGCCTCGCCGTCGATGGCGAGGAGTCCGGCGGTGGCACGGTCCCACAGCGGCCCGGAGGTGACGCCCTGGGCCTCCAATCCCAGACCGGGCGGGTTGATGAACCGGGGGTCGCGCAACACGGTATGGACATCCGCATACCGAAGAACCTCAGGACCGTAGGGACCCAGGCCAATAGGGGACTCGGAGCGGGCGGCGGCGAGGCGGGCGTGGGCCTCGGCCGGGTCGGGCAGGTCGTGGTAGTCCAGCGTGGGCAGGTCGGCGCCGAACACTCGGGGCAATCCGGCGGTGGCGGTAGTCATGACGGGCTCCTTCAGCTCGGGTGCTTTTGACACTGCGGCCTCGAGGACGCGCGTAAATCCGCCATAGCGCGTAGGCGATCACTGAGCGAGGTCGTATTTCCGGGATCTACGCGTCGCAGCTGCGCGGATCTACGCGGTTGTGCCGATGTTGTGCCGACCGATGGTCGCAATGCTGGTTAGCATGAACAGCTACGCAGAGATTGTGCCGCTGAACTGGGGTGATCTGGCCGTGAGCGAGTTGCCGACAGGTACGGTGACGCTGCTGCTGGCTGATGTCGAGGGCTCGACCCGGTTGTGGGAGTCCAAGCCCGAGCTGATGGCGGCAGCTGTCGCGCGCCTCAACGCGGTGGTCTCGGAGGTGGTGGCCGGCCATAGCGGGGTGCGGCCGCTCGAGCAGGGCGAGGGTGACAGTTTCGTGGCCGCCTTCGCCAAAGCCAGCGACGCAGTGGCCTGCGCGCTGGCCCTGCAGCAGGCGGACCTTGACCCGATCAAGTTGCGGATCGGGATACACACCGGGGAGATCGCGTTGCGCGACGAATCCAACTACGCCGGGCCGACGATCAACCGGGCGGCCCGGCTGCGCGATCTGGCCCACGGCGGGCAGACCGTCCTATCCGGGGCCACCGAGGCGATGGTGATCGACCGGCTGCCGGTCGACGCCTCGCTCGTTGATCTGGGCTCCCACTCGCTGCGCGACCTGCCACGCCCCGAACGGGTCCTGCAACTCGACCACGCTGATCTGCGAGCGGAGTTCCCCCCGCTGCACGTCGCGGCGCAGGTGCGTAGGTCACGGCTTCCGGTGCAGCTGACCAGCTTCGTCGGCCGCGCCGGGCAGGTCGCTGATATCGCAGACCTGTTGGGTGGGAACAGGCTGGTGACCTTGACCGGGGCGGGCGGGGCGGGCAAGACCCGGCTCGCGATCCGCGTCGCCGCCGAGGCGGAGACTGAGTTCGACGGGGAGGTGTACTTCGTCGACCTCGCGCCGATCACCGACCCCGCCGTCGTCCCGGTCGCTGTTGCCCGCAGCCTGGAACTGACTGACCAACCGGGCCGCACAACCATGGAGACAATCCGGCGCTTCGTCACCGACCGCAGAGTGCTGGTGGTGCTGGACAATTGCGAGCACCTCCTCGATGCCTGCAGTGAGTTGGTCGTTGACGTCCTGCGCGCCGGCAGCCAAATCGCGGTGTTGGCCACCAGTCGTGAGCCGATCGGGATCCCCGGTGAATTGACCTGGCGGGTGCCGTCACTGTCGACTGAGGACGAAGCTGTCGAGTTGTTTGTTGACCGCGCCCGCCGGGCCAGACCTGACTTCGCGCTCACCTCGGAGCAGGCAGCAACCACCGCCGAGATCTGCCGGCGCCTCGACGGGATGCCACTGGCCATCGAACTCGCCGCGGCGCGCACCCGGACCTTGTCGCTGGCCCAAATTTTGGAGAGCCTGCGCGGAAGTTTCCGGCTACTCACCGGTGGAGCCCGCACCGCTGTGCGCCGCCAACAGACCCTGTCGGCGTCCATCGACTGGTCGCACTCACTGCTCACCGAGCCGGAACGAATCCTGTTGCGCCGCCTGGCGGTCTTCTCTGGAGGGTTCGACCTGGACGCCGCCCACGCGGTGGGCGCCAACACCGACTCCGAACGCGCCCAGCTGATCGACGTGCTGGGCCTGTTGGTCGATAAGTCGCTGGTTGTGGCCGACGATTCCGGCGAAGACATGCGCTATCGCCTGTTGGAGACCGTGCGCCAGTACAGCATCGAAAAACTCGCCGCCTCCGGTGAACCCGACGCCGTCCGCACCGGCCACCGCGACTACTACGCGGCCACTGCGATCAGGCTTGAGGCCGACATGCGCGGTGAAGGAACCCCTTTGGTTCCGTGGGCCGAAACCGAGATGGACAACCTGCGCGCGGCCTACACCTGGAGTTGCGAGAACGCCGACTTCGCGAACGCCTTGACCATGGTGTCGACGCTGCAACGGGTCTGGTTCACGCGCAATCGCTTCCGGGAGGGCCTGGCGGGGATTGAAGCGGTCTTCGCCGATGACCGATACTGCGACAACGACATCGACCCGGCGATCTGGGTGAGCGCAGTCGCCGACGCCGCACAGTTGGCGGTGTGGCTCAACACCGAGTCGCCCGGAAGCGCGGCCCGTGCGGAGGAAGCCGTTGCGGCCGCCCGGACGTCCGGGGACGCGCGCTTAATCGCCCGCGTGTTGATGGGCTGCGGGATGTTGAATTTCGACCGGCCGGATGTGGGGGGTCCCTACCTGACCGAAGCAGTCGAGTTCGCGAGGGCCTGCGGTGACCAGTCCACCTTGTGTCAAGCCCTGGGCTACCAGTGTTTCTATGGTGTCGCCGCCGGCGCACCGGTCGAAGCTCGAATCGCCGGTGAGGAAGGCCGTGAGGTGGCCGACCGCATCGGGGACCGCTTCATGTCCCGCTACTGCCGGGTCTTTCTTGCCAACGCGCTCAGCTACCTGGGAACACATCTGGTCGAGGCCGTTCATACGGCACAGGAGGTGGTCGAGGAGTCCCGCGCCGCCGGGGACCGCCCCATGGAGGTGTTCGGTTTGATGACGCTGGGCCAGTGCCTAGTGAGTACCGGTGATGCCGATGCCGGCCTGGCCGCGGCGGAATCGGCCCTGGAAATCGGCGCGCGGATCGGCGGCTTCCACGAGGACACCACCTATGCCGTTGTGGCCAAAGCTGCTCTCGGACGTGGCGACGGGGTTCGGGCGTTAAGCGCATGCCACGCTGCACTGCAGCACACCTTTGCGCGCAAAGAATTGCTCATACGCAGTTTCCTGCCCATGGCCGCGGCCGAGGTGTGTTGCGGTGACCTCGTCGCCGCTCGCCGCTGGGCAGACGACTCGGTGGGGTTAGTCCTCGGCGTCTTTCGGATTTGGGCGTTGATTGACCGCACCCGGGTCGCGATCGCCCAGGGCGAGCCTAACCAGGCCGACCGAGACGCGCACACCGCACTGGCCGCGGCCGAAGCTACCGGCGGCTATCTGCGTATACCCGACGCATTCGAATGCCTGGCTACATTGGATGTATCGAGCCGACCCCTGCACTCGGCCCGGCTCCTCGGTGCCGCGCACGGGATCAGGCGGCGCCACCACGAAGCCCGTACCGCTCTGTTCCAGGACGACTACGAGGTGACCGTCGCGGCAGTACGTAAAGGGCTGGAGCAGAGCGCCTTTGAAGCCGCATGGTCGGAAGGCGAGGCGCTGACTACCGCGGAGGCTATCGCGTTCGCACAACGCGGCCGCGGGGAACGCAAGCGCCCGGCCGCCGGGTGGGAATCATTAACCCCTGCCGAGCTGGATGTCATCCGATTGCTCAGCGAGGGCCTGTCCAACAAAGACATTGCTGCACGGCTGTTCATCTCACCGCGGACCGCCCAAACCCACCTCACCCACATCTACAGCAAGCTCGCCCTCACCTCACGCGTCCAAGTCGCCCAGGAAGCAGCCAGGCACATCGAACCCGCTGACCGGGACCGCTAAGAAATGAAACGCGAAATGAGACAAACCCAGATGAAACGAAGTGAGACAAACATGAGAGACGCAGGTCAGAAGACCGCGATATGAACCGGAATTTGAGAACCTACAGCGAGGATGAGGACGATGCTGCAAGTCGTTGTCAGACAACAACTTTGACTGGGAGTGCACAGTTCTCTCCGGAGAGCGGATAAACGTGTCTGATCAATCGCTATCTATCCGCCGGTGGCGTCACGCGTCGTCGGCGATATCGAGCAGGGCCGTTCACTGCAACATTCAAGGGGTCGAGATCGTTGGCGATCGCGTCTTCCACGACGTCTTCGTCGATGTTGAAGTATTCGTGGATTAGAAAATTTCGCATGGCGCCGATCTGCCGCCAGGAGATCTCGGGCCGCTGGGCGGTGACACCCTCAGGTAGTGCATTTACGGCTTCGCCGATGATCCCGATTTCGCGGAGGATCGCTGAGACCGCCATGTCGGAATGGTCGCCTCTCAGGGAGGCCCGATAGACATAGACCTTGGCGATCGCGGTCTGAATGTCAGTCAGCCGGTCTCGCGCCGATCTGCTCACAACGCAATGGCCTGGCGGCGAGCCGATTCCGATACGGGGTCTTTGAGGAGTTCCTCGCAGACGACGTCGACGGGGAGCTTGAGCAACTCTTCGAGTTCCAGCCGGATGCCCGACAACCGCGAGAGGCGACTACCAGACCCCTCGGCGGCGAGGTCCAACAGCAGGTCGACGTCGCTATCCGGTCCTGCAGTGCCTTGCGCGATTGACCCGAAGAGCCGCGGATTGCTCGCGCCGTACCTGGCCAACACATTGCGAATCGCCTCGCGATGTTCGCGTAGGCGATCCAATGTCCGGCTGCTGTACGTGCTGGTCACCCTCCGTATTCTAAGGCCGGTCCGCGATAATCCAAGCGCGCTCGTTCCCGATTGGGAATCCGCTGGGCTGCGAGCTCTGACCGAGGTAGCGGACCTGGACAACCGTACGGTTCTCGGATTCGCCACGAAAACCGGAAAAGCCCGCCCCGCCAAGCAGAGCGGAAAAACACACAAGGCCGTGCTCACGGCGGAATTCCGCTTTTCGTGGCGGAGAAGGTTGGAGGACAGGGGCGGCGGCATCATAAAGTGACCGCATGTGCACCAACTTCAAAATCAAGCCGGCCGCGGACGGCACCGTTGTTGTGGGGCGCACCATGGAGTTTCCCGACCTCATTCCGTGGGAGGTCCAGGTTGTGGCGGCGGGGCTGACGCGCACTTCTGCCGGGGTGAAGAACGGTATCGCCTGGACGCCGCGGTTCGGCATCGTCGGCATGGGTGCCTGGGGTGACGGGCTTCTTGCAGATGGCATGAACACTGAGGGACTGAGTGCTCACGCGCTGTACATGGCCGGGTTCTGCGACTACGCGGTGCCGACAGGCGCGGGCAACGACATCGGCGAGATGGATGTCATCGCCTACCTGCTGGGTACCTGCAAGAACGTTGCGGAGGCCAAGGCCGCCGCGGCAGGCATGAACGTGGTGGGCGTTGACCCGGGCTTGGG
>CAISDL010000138.1 GCA_903884065.1 uncultured Actinomycetes bacterium
ACCGCGCTTGAGGCCGAGCGGGTTGGCGCCGGCTGCGACGTTGCGCAGGCCTTCACGAACCAGTGCCTGAGCCAGCACGGTGGCGGTGGTGGTGCCGTCGCCGGCGACGTCGTCGGTCTTCTTGGCGACTTCCTTGACCAGCTCTGCGCCGATCTTCTCGTACGGGTCCTCGAGCTCGATCTCCTTGGCGATGGAGACACCGTCGTTGGTGATGGTGGGGGCGCCCCACTTCTTCTCCAGGACGACGTTGCGGCCCTTGGGGCCCAGGGTGACCTTCACCGCGTCGGCAAGGGCGTTCAGGCCCCGCTCAAGGCCGCGGCGAGCCTCTTCGTCGTACGCAATAATCTTGGACATTGCGAAGTGAATCCTCCGAATTAGGGGGTGACACGTTTTGGCCGGACTCAGTGCCCGCGACGGACGACCGCAGCTGTCTAACCGCAGTCTCACCGTCCCGACCTAGCACTCACTGGTCGTGAGTGCCAATGTCATTTTTAGCACTCTCCTATGTCGAGTGCAAGATTGTTCGCCTGCGGCGGATGCCCTGTGACACGCGTCGCTCGCCGATCGGCCGGCCCCCCGCGGTGCATTAGAGTCGCTTCGATCGGAAGGGAGGCTCGGGTGCAGGCAGTCGAGGCGCCTGGCACCCAGGCATTGCGGGGCTGGCAGCGGCGGGCGCTGGTGAAATACCTGACCGCCAAGCCGCGCGACTTTCTGGCCGTCGCGACCCCCGGCGCCGGCAAGACGACCTTCGCCCTGCGCATCGTCGCCGAACTCCTCGCCGAGGGCACCATCGAGGCCGTCACCGTCGTCGTGCCGACCGAGCACCTCAAGAACCAGTGGGCGCAGGCCGCCGCTCGGATGGGTATCGCGCTGGACCCGAAGTTCTCCAACTCCAACTCGCAGACCTCCAGCGAGTACCACGGCGTCGTCGTCACCTACGCCCAGGTCGCCAGCCACCCCACCAGGCACCGGGTGCGCACCGAGAACCGCAAGACGCTCGTCGTCTTCGACGAGATCCACCACGGCGGAGACGCCAAGAGCTGGGGCGACGCCATTCGCGAGGCGTTCGACGACGCCACTCGCCGGCTCGCTCTGACGGGGACCCCGTTCCGCAGCGACGACAGCGCCATCCCGTTCGTCACCTATGAACCGGGATCCGACGGCTTCGCCCGCTCGACGGCCGACCACACCTACGGCTACTCCGACGCGCTGGCTGACGGCGTGGTGCGGCCGGTGATGTTCATGGCGTATTCCGGTGAGGCCCGCTGGCGCGACAGCGCCGGCGAAGAACATGCGGCACGCCTGGGCGAGCCGCTGACCGCCGAGCAGACCGCCCGGGCGTGGAAGACCGCGCTCAACCCGGCCGGCGAATGGATGCCAGCGGTCATCGCCGCGGCCGACACCCGGTTGCGTGGCCTTCGCGAGCACGTGCCCGACGCGGGCGGCATGATCATCGCCTCCGACCAGACCGCAGCCCGTGCATACGCCGAACTGCTGGTGAAGATCACCGGTGAGGTGCCTACCGTCGTGCTCTCCGACGACAAGGGCTCCTCGGAGCGGATCGCCACGTTCGCCGAGGGAACCTCGCGCTGGCTGGTCGCGGTACGGATGGTTTCCGAAGGGGTCGACGTGCCCCGGCTTGCGGTCGGCGTCTACGCCACCAGTGCGTCGACCCCGTTGTTCTTCGCCCAGGCCATCGGCCGCTTCGTGCGTTCGCGACAGCCCGGCGAGATGGCGTGCATCTTCCTTCCGTCGGTGCCCAACCTGCTCATGCTGGCCAGCGAGATGGAGGCGCAGCGCAATCACGTCCTGGGCAAGCCGCACCGCGAGAGCCTCGAGGACCCGCTGGATGCGGAGTTGGCCGCGCAGAAGCGCGACGAACCCGGCGACCAGGAGAACGCGATCGAGTACCTGGGTGCCGACGCCGAACTCGACCAGGTCATCTTCGACGGGTCATCGTTCGGAACGGCCACCCCGGCGGGCAGCGACGAGGAGGCCGACTATCTCGGCATCCCGGGCCTTCTCGATGCCGATTCAATGCGAGACCTGTTGCGGCGCAGGCAGGAAGAGCAGTTGTCCAAGCGAACAGCCAATGGCGAGACGCCGCGGACATCCACCCACGGGCAGCTGCGCGAACTGCGCCGCGAGCTCAACGCGCTGGTGGCCGCCATGCACCACCGCTCCGGCAAGCCACACGGCATGATCCACAACGAATTGCGCCGGATCTGCGGCGGCCCGCCGGTGGCCGCCGCCAACAGCGATCAGCTTGCGGCCCGTATCGAGGCCGTGCGCTCACTGAAGCTCTAGGTCCAGCAGCCCGGGCAGCTCGGCGACGGAGTCGATCACATGGTCGGGCTGCATCGCGAATTCGTCTGCGGCCCAACGGTCCAGGGTGTTCTGGCGGAACTTGCCGGTGCGCACCAGCACTCCGGTCATGCCCACCACCTGGGCGGCCAGCACGTCGTTGTTGAGGTCGTCGCCCACCATGAACATCTCATCGGGGTCCACGCCGAGTCGGAGGGCGGCAGCCTCGAAAGCCGCCGGCGCCGGCTTGCCGACGGACACGGCCTTGCGCCCGGAGGTCTCCTCCATCCCGATCAGATACATGCCGGTGTCGATGCGCAGGCCGTCGACGGTGTTCCATGCGGTGCTGCGGTGCATGGCGACAACCGGAACGCCCTGGGCCATCCAGTCGTAGACCCGGCTCAGGGTCAGGTGGCCGTACTCGGGCCCGGCGCCGCCCAGCAGGATGACGTCCGGCGTCTCCGGCGTTCCGGGCGTCTCGCAGACCGCCGAGTCGACGAGGTCCAGACCAGGCATGTCCTCGGCGATCTGCCCGCTGTTGACCAGCAGGCAGCGGGCATTGGGGTAGTGCGTGCGGACGTAGTCGGCGGTCAGCACGGCGGCGGTGATCACCTCGTCGGGTCGCACATCGATCCCGGTCTCGGCGAGCGCTTCGGCGATCTGGGCCCGGGTGCGGGTAGTGGTGTTGGTCAGATACGAACAGGCCACCCGGTGCTCGGCCAGCACCCGCAGTGTCCGGGCGGCGCCGGGGATCGGCTGCCACGAGGTGACCAGCACCCCGTCGATGTCGAAGAGAACTCCGCCGACAGCCATGGATGAGACAGTAGGGCCAACTGCCTCGCTCCTCCACCGCCTCGCCCGTCGGCGGCACCGTATGTTCATGGCATGGCATGGACTGAGAACGAGGTACCCGATGAGAGCGGTCGCCTGGCGATCATCACAGGCTCCAACACCGGACTGGGCTACGACACCGCCCGCGTGCTGGCGGCGCGGGGCGCGCATGTGGTGATGGCGGTCCGCGATACCGCCAAGGGCGAGACCGCCGCGGCCCGCATCCGTCAGCTCACACGGGGTGCCGAGGTCACCGTACACAAGCTTGACCTCGGCTCGCTGGCATCGGTCAAGAAGGCCGGTGCCGAACTGGCCGCCGCCTACCCGCGCGTCGACCTGCTGATCAACAACGCGGGGGTGATGTACCCGCCGAAGCAGAACACCGCGGACGGCTTCGAATTGCAGTTCGGCACAAACCATCTGGGCCACTTCGCCCTGACCGGACTGTTGCTGGGCAACCTGCTGCCGGTCGAGGGCTCCCGGGTGGTCGTGGTGGCCAGCATCGCGCACAACATCCGCGCGAAGATCGACTTCGAGGACCTGCAGTGGGAGCACCGCCGCTATGACCGGGTGGCCTCCTACGGCCAGTCCAAGCTGGCCAACCTGATGTTCGCCTACGACCTGCAGCGCCGATTGGCCGCCGCGAAGGCGAAGACCATTGCCGTGGCGGCCCATCCCGGGGTGGCGGCCACCGAGCTGGTCCGCCACATCCCGGGCGCCGGCCTGCCCGGGGTGAACTGGCTGTCCGGCAAGCTGCTCAACAGCGCGGAGATGGGAGCGCTGCCGACCCTGCGGGCGGCCACCGACCCTGCGGTCAAGGGCGGCCAGTACTACGGACCGGACGGTTTCCGCGAACTACGCGGCCACCCCGTGCTGGTCGGCTCCAGCAAGCAGTCCCAGGACGTCGCCGTCCAGGAGCGGCTGTGGAAGGTTTCCGAGGAACTGACCGGCGTCACCTTCCCGGTGTGAGACCGCTCATGCGCAGCGTCGAGGAGCATCAGCGCATCGTCGCCGCGCTGATCCGCGCGCGGAGCCCGGAGCAGGTTCCGGTCACCGAGGCCGGCGGGCTCGTGCTCGCCGGTGATGTGGTCGCGCCGTTGTCGCTTCCGGTGTTCGACAACTCCGCAATGGACGGTTACGCGGTTCGGGCCGCAGATCTTGTCGCGGCGAGCGCCGACACCCCGGTGAGATTGCCGGTGGCCGAGGACATTCCGGCCGGACGCACCGACCGGCTGACCCTGACCGCCGGGACTGCGCATCGCATCATGACCGGCGCGCCCGTTCCGGCCGGAGCCGACGCGGTGGTGCCGGTGGAGGCCACCGATGCCGGAGTCTCGGTGGTCCAGATCCGAACGGCGCCCACCCAGGGTCAACACATCCGCAGAGCGGGTGAGGACGTCGCCGCCGGGACGACGGTGTTGCGCGCCGGGCAACGGGTCAGCCCGGCGGTCCTCGGTCTGGTCGCCGCCCTCGGCATCGACCGTCTTGCCGTCATTCCCCGCCTGCGGGTCCTGGTGATCTCGACCGGCTCTGAACTCGTGGCTGCCGGAACGCCGTTGCGGCCCGGCCAGATCTACGAATCCAACGCGGTGATGCTCGCCGCCGCGGTGCGGGAGGCGGGTGCGCAGGTTTCCGGGGTGGCGACCTGTGACGACGACGTCGCGCATTTCCGCGCGGTGCTGGACGACTACGCCGGGCGGGCGGACGTGGTACTCACCTCTGGCGGCGTCAGCGCAGGCGCCTACGAAGTCGTCAAGGACGCCTTCGGAGGCGGTGACTCCGGTTCCGTCGAATTCGTCAAAGTCGCCATGCAACCCGGCATGCCGCAGGGCTCCGGCACCCTTTCCGACGGCCGGGCCATCGTCACGTTGCCGGGCAACCCGGTCAGTGTGCTGGTGTCCTTCGAGGTGTTCGTCCGTCCCGCCCTGCGGAGCGCGATGGGACTGCCCCCGCACCGGCCCCGCCGCACGGCCACACTCACCGAGGCCCTGAACTCCCCCGGCGGCAAGCGGCAGTTCCGGCGCGGCGTCTACGACGCCGACAGCGGCACCGCCACCAGTTACGGACCACCGGCCTCCCACCACCTGCGCTGGCTGGCGGCGGCCAACTGCCTGCTCGACATCGGCGAGGACGTCTCCGCGATCGCCGCGGGCGATCAGGTGAGCCTGTGGGACCTCCCGGAATGACGTGGGGACCTCCCGGAATGACATGGACGAACTGTCCCTCTGGAAACTGGACTCCCAGGAGAAACAAAGCCCACTAGACTCACGCCGATGGCCAGACGCCCTGACGACGACTCGCAGTCCGGCCCGCAACGGTTGGCCGCACTGGTGCGGTCCTCGGTACCTCCGGTCCACAGTGCGGGTTACCCCTTCATCGCGGCCGGCCTTGCGGTCGCGGCCCTGGGCCGCAACCACCCCTGGGTGCGGGGGACGGGCCTGGCGGCTGCCGGGGCCAATGCGGGCTTCTTCCGCCACCCGCCGCGCACCCCACCCACGCGTCCCGGCCTGGTGGTCTCCCCCGCCGACGGTCTGGTCTGCTTGATCGAGACTGCCGCGCCGCCGGCCGAACTGGGGATCGGTTCCGAACCCGTGCCGCGGATCAGTATTTTCCTGTCCCTGTTCGACGCTCACGTGCAACGCATTCCGGTCGGCGGCGAGGTGCTCGCCGTCATGCATCGGCCCGGCACCTTCCATTCCGCCGAACTGGCCGCTGCCAGTGAGGACAATGAGCGCAACAGCGTGGTGATCCGAACGCCGGAAGGACATCAAGTGGTGGTCGTGCAGATCGCCGGATTGATCGCGCGTCGTATCGTCTGCAATCTCCACGCCGGCGACACGGTGGACATCGGCGACACCTACGGACTGATCCGGTTCGGGTCGCGGCTGGACACCTACCTGCCGCCCGGTTCGGAGATCATCATCGAATCCGGCCAGCGCGCGCTGGCCGGCGAGACGGTTCTGGCGAGGTTGCCATGATCAAGCCCCGGCCCACCAAGACCAACGCCGTGCGGATGCTGCCGAGCGCGATGACCGTGCTCGCCATCTGCCTGGGCATGACGTCGGTGAAGTTCGCTCTCGACGGCCGCCCCACCGAAGCCATGGCACTGCTGGCCGCCGCCGCGATCCTCGATGCACTCGACGGCCGTGTCGCGCGCGTGCTCAACGCCACCTCCAGGATGGGCGAAGAGATCGACTCCCTGGCCGACGCCGTGAACTTCGGGGTGGCACCCGCGTTCATCGTCTACGCAACCTTGTTGTCGCACAACCGCGTCGGCTGGATCGTCGTGCTGCTGTACACGGTGTGCATCGTGCTGCGACTGGCCCGATTCAACTCCGTGCTGGGCGTGGACATGCCGGCGTACACCAAGGATTACTTCGTCGGGATGCCGGCGCCGGCCGGTGCGATCGGTGCGATCGGCCCGTTGGCCGCCAAGATGCAGTGGCCGGGTCCGTGGTGGTCGACGGAAGCCGCCGAGATCGTCGTCATCGTCTGGATGGTGTGCGTCTCGCTGCTGGTGGTCAGCCGGATCCCGATGCGTAAGATCCACACCTTCAAGGTCTCGCAGAACATGATGGCTCCGCTGCTGGCACTGTTCGCCATCGTGGCCGCCGCCGCGTTCGTGTTCCCCTATCTGCTGATTCTGGTGATCATCGCGGCCTACGTGGTGCACATGCCATTCGCCGCGCGCAGCCAACGCTGGGCGGCGGCGCACCCGGAGGCCTGGGACGACAGTTCCCGCCAACGTCGCGCCGCCCGCCGCGCCACCCGCCGCGCCCAGCAGCCTCATCGCCGTTCAACGGCCCGGTTGGGGCTACGCAAGCCAGGAGGCTGAGATTCGTGACTGAAGTCATCTCCGATCGCAAGGGTCCGCCGTCGAGCCTGACGCTGACGGCACGGCTCAACACTGCGGCGCTGGACTCGCGCCGGGGTGTGGTGCGACTGCACCCGGAGGCCATCGCCGCACTTGGCATCCGCGAATGGGATGCGGTGTCGCTCATGGGTTCCCGGACAACCGCTGCCGTGGTCGGAATCGCCCCGCCCGGTACGCCGACGGGGACCGCCCTGCTCGACGACGTGACACTGTCCAACGCGGGCCTGCGCGAAGACGCCACCGTCCTGGTGTCACCGGTCACCGTCTACGGCGGGCGGTCGGTGACGCTCAGCGGTTCGGTGCTGGCCACCCGGTCGGTGTCCTCGGCCACGTTGCGTCAGGCACTGCTGGGCAAGGTGCTGACCGTCGGCGACACGGTGTCCCTGCTGCCCCGCGACCTCGGCCCAGGCACCTCGAGTTCGCAGGCCAGTGCCGCACTGGCGACCTCGGTGGGAATCACCTGGACCTCGGAGTTGCTCACCGTCACCGGCACCGACCCCGCCGGACCCGTGTCGGTGCAACCGAATTCATCGGTGACCTGGGGCGACGGCGAGGGTGGTGGCGGCGCAGTGCCGACCACCGGGTCAACGCCTGCGGTCAGCCAGCCCACGCAATGGCCCGAGGAACCGCCGATCAGCATCGACGACCTCAAGGGCCAGCACGTGCAGGCCGGGCGACTGACCGAGTGGCTCAAACTGGCCCTCGACGAGCCGGCCCTGCTCGAGAAGCTGGGCGCCAAACCGAATCTGGGCGTACTCATCACCGGACCCGCCGGGGTGGGTAAAGCCCGCCTGGTGAAAGCGGTGTGCGCGGCCCGGCGCTTGGTTCGGCTCGACGGGCCGGACACCGGGGCGCTGGCGGCCCCCGAACGCCAGCAGGCCGTCGCCCGGGCCGTCAGCGACGTGATCAACGGTGGCGGGGTGCTGCTGGTGACCGACATCGACGCGCTGCTGCCCGAACCGCCCGAGCCGGTGGCCACCATGATCCTCGGCGAACTGCGCAAAGCCGTTGCGGCGCCGGGGGTCGCTCTGGTCGCCACCTCGCAGAAGCCCGATTCCCTCGATCCTCGGCTGCGCGCCCCCGACCTGTGCGACCGGGAACTCGGCCTGAGTCTGCCCGACGGCACAACCCGAAAGGCGCTGCTGGAGGTGCTGCTGCGCGATGTTCCTGCCGAGGATCTCAAGCTCGAGGAAATCGCCGACCGCACACCGGGATTCGTCCGGGCAGACCTGGCGGCCCTGGTGCGCGAGGCGGCACTGCGGGCCGCCGCCCGGGCCAGCGACGACGGCAAGGCGCCGGCCCTGACCCAGGAAGACCTCACCGGCGCGCTGACGGTGATCCGACCGCTGTCCCGCTCGGGCACCGATGAGATCGCGGTCGGCTCGGTGACCCTCGACGACGTCGGCGACATGGTCGAGACCAAGCGGGCCCTCACCGAGGCGGTGCTGTGGCCGCTGCAGCATCCCGACACCTTTGCCCGGCTCGGGGTCGATCCGCCGCGCGGCGTGCTGCTCTACGGGCCGCCGGGAACCGGCAAGACGTTCGTGGTTCGCGCGCTGGCGAGCACCGGGCGCTTGAGCGTCCACGCCGTCAAGGGTTCGGAGCTGATGGACAAGTGGGTGGGATCCTCGGAGAAGGCGGTGCGCGAGCTGTTCCGGCGGGCCCGGGATTCCGCGCCGTCTCTGGTGTTCCTCGACGAGATCGACGCACTGGCGCCGCGGCGCGGCCAGAGCTTCGACTCCGGCGTCACCGACCGGGTGGTGGCGGCGCTGCTGACCGAACTGGACGGCATCGAGCCGCTGCGCGACGTGGTGGTGCTCGGCGCGACCAACCGCCCGGAGCTCATCGATCCGGCGCTGCTGCGCCCGGGCCGGCTGGAGCGGCTGGTGTTCGTGGAGCCACCGGACGCCGACGCGCGCTACCAGATCCTCAAGACAGCCGGAAAATCGGTGCCGCTGAGCGACGAAGTCGACCTCAAGGAGATCGCCGCAGGACTCGACGGGTACAGCGCCGCCGACTGCGTCGCACTGCTGCGCGAGGCCGCCCTGACGGCGATGCGGCGATCCATCGACGCCGCCGACGTCACCGCCGCCGATGTGGCAACGGCCAAGGAGAACGTCCGGCCGTCACTGGATCCGGCACAGGTCGAGTCTCTTCGCGCCTTCGCCGCCGAGCGCTGAACCGGCGGCGGCGGGAACAACACTCGGATGGGCCGTACCGACGACGACACCTGGGACATCACCGAGGGCGTGGGCGCCACGGCGCTGAGCGTGGCGCGCGCCCGCGCCGCCGAGTCCAACAGCGCCTGCCCACTCTTCACCGACCCCTACGCCGAATTCTTCGTCGAGGCCGCGGTGCAGGCCGGCTGGCAGCCGCCGCTTGCCTCCGAGACACTCGCCGAGTTCAGTACCGATCCGGCCGTCATACGTCGGGTACCGACGATGGCCGCCTACATCGCTGCGCGCACCCGATTCTTCGACGAGTTCTGCACCACCGCAGGCGCGGAAGGACTCGACCAGGTGGTCATCCTGGCCGCCGGGCTGGACACCAGAGCGTGGCGGCTCCCGTGGATCAGCGCTACCACCGTCTACGAACTCGACCAGCCCAAGGTGCTGGAATTCAAAGCCCGGGTTCTCGACGAGCATCATGCCCGGGCGGCGGCACGGTACGTGCCGGTGCCGGTGGACCTGCGCCATGACTGGCCGAACATTCTGCGCACCAAGGGATTCGATCCGACGGTCCCCACCGCCTGGCTTGCCGAGGGCCTGCTGCCGTATCTCTCGGCGGCCGACCAGGACCTGCTGTTCGCCCGCATCGACTGCCTCAGCGCCACATCGAGCCGGCTGGCCGTGGAGGCATTCGGCCCGGAGTTCTTCGATCCCGAATTACTGGCCCGGCGCCGGCAGCGTATGCAGGTGATTCGCGACGCCGCCACGGCCAGGGGCGTGACGGTGCCCGACATCGAAGCGTTGTGGTACCTCGAGCCGCGAGCCGACGTCGAGCAGTGGTTGCAGCAACGGGGTTGGCAGGTCGGCGCCGTCGGGTCGGAGGATCTGATGGCGCGTTATCAGCGTCCCGCACCCGACGGCGACGAGGACGTGGCGCCGCAGAGCGTGTTCGTCGACGCGGTGAAGCGTTAACGACGGCACCGTCGGCGCGACTACTCCTGCTCGTCGGCCAGCTGGAACTCCACCATCGCCATGACCGTCTCGACCGCATCGGTGAGCACGGCAACCCGCTCGGCCAGCGTCGGCGCCGCCAGGATGGCATATCGGTCGGCCTGACCCATCGGGACGCGGGCGGCGAGTGCGTAGAGGTGCCTGGCCGGATCATCGGCGGTATCGGGGTCCACGCCCAGCGCCCCCGGACGCAGGTGCAGACCCCGCGCCTGGGCCACCCGCTCGTACAGCGCCAGGATGTGGTCGACGACCCCGCCGATCTGCTCCGGGCCGACCGGCGGACCCGGCTCGTCGGGCCAGGGTTCGACGACCGCGCGCGGGTAGGGGTCATCCGGCAGCCACTCCGTCACCCGGATCCGTTCGCCCACCGTCGCGATGATCTCGTAGGAACCCTCGCCGGTCTCGTCGCACTCGTCGATGTGGGCCAGTGCGCCGACGTCACTACGAGAATCCCCACCACCGACCTCCCAGCCGCGGCTGATCAGGACGACGCCGAAAACCGGTTCGTCGGCGGCCAGGCAGTCACGCACCAGTCGGGCGTAACGGGGCTCGAAAATCCGCAGCGGCAGGGTGTCCCCCGGCAGTTGCGCCGACTGAAGCGGGAACATCGGCCGCGCGGTGGCGGTCACCTCATGCCGCCGGTGACGACGTCCTTCACCGGTGCGCTGGGATCGACGAAGTTGCACAACGCCGCCGCCACGCCGACCCACAGGTCGGGGTTGGCCGCGACGACCTTGTTGCCGTCCTCCCCGATCGCCACGATGACATCACGTCGTTCGGACTGGGTCATGCCGACGTAGTCGCGACAGACGGTGTTGATCCGCGCCGCGGTCCCGGCCTGGCCCGGGGTGGCCATCGGGGTTCCCTCGATCGCCCGGGTACAGCCGCCCGCGCTCACCACAGCGGCGGCCAGCAGCGCCGCAATTGTCCACCGTCGCATGGATTCTCCTTCAGAGGTCCAGTTCGCCGACGAGCGCGTCGACCACGGCGCGGAGATCCCCGTCGTGTTCCTCGGCGACCCGGCGCTGGCGTTGATACGACGCACCCCGGCGGGGAATCTCGGCAACGGCGGCCAATTCGTCTGCACAGTCCAGTGATCGGGCCACCGGCTCAAGTCTGTTCAGCAGGTCATCGAGATCCTCGGTCACCAGTCGTTCGTTGCTGTCGGCGTCGAGAATGACGATCGCGTCCAGGCCGTAGCGGGCAGCGCGCCACTTGTTCTCCTGTACGTGCCAGGGCGGCATCACCGGCAACTGCTCGCCGGCTTCCAGGCGCCGGTCCAGATCGACGATCAGACAGTGGGTCAACGCGACCAGAGCGGACAATTCCCGCACGTTGGAAACCCCGTCGAAGATGCGTACCTCGACGGTGCCCAGATGCGGCGACGGCCTGATGTCCCAACGGACTTCATTGATCGAATCGATGATGCCAGTCGTCTTCTGGTCGTGCACGAAGCGTTCGAACTGCCGCCAGGTCTCGAACTGGAACGGCAATCCGGCGGTGGGCAACTGCTGGAACATCATCGCCCGGTTGCTGGCATAACCGGTGTCCTCACCGGCCCAGAACGGCGAGGATGCCGACAGTGCCAACAGGTGCGGGTAGTGATTGAGCAGCGACGAGATGATCGGCATGACTTTGTGGGCCGAGGAGACCCCGACGTGGACGTGCACGCCCCAGATCAGCATCTGCCGACCCCACCACTGGGTGCGCTTGATCAATTCGGCGTAGCGCGGCGCGTCGGTCAACTTCTGTTCCGACCATTCCGCGAAGGGGTGGGTGCCGGCGCAGAACAGGTCCATGCCCCGCTCGCGGACCACCTCACTGGTGGAGACCAGCGTGCCGCGCAGGTCGTCCATCGCCTCACCGACGGTGTCACAGATGCCGGTGACGAGTTCGACGGTGTTGCGCAGCAATTCCTTATGCACATGGGGGGTTTCACCGATGTCGGCGATCACCGCCGCGGCCTCGTTGCTCAGATCGCGGGTGCGGGCATCGACGAGGGCGAACTCCCACTCCACTCCGAGGGTCGGCCGTGGCGAGCCGGCGAAGTCGATACGAGCCGCACCGGCCCGGCCGGTACGCGGCTCAGCCGGCGCTGAGGACACCGCAGGCGACCCGCTTGCCGCCGTCGCCGGTGGCAAGCGTTATTTCATCCGGCGGCGGTGCACCGTTGGTCTGCTGGTAGCGGTCGGCCGGGATGTTGGCCAGGTTGTCGGAGCCCGCATGGATGATGATCGCGGTCCCGTCGCCACTGATGAGATCCGCCTTATCGAAGGCGTTGGTGGTGGTGACCAGCATCGCGGTTCCGTCCCCGCGGACCTGAAGGGCCGAGAGATCGCCGGCATGGTTGGGGTGGCCGCCCTGGCCCCCACCCCGATAGTGACCACCGGCGGACAGGAAGTCGCCGGGCGCGCCGCCGGCGGGCGCGACCGAGTTCGCCTCGCACTTGCCGACGTCATGGATGTGCATACCGTGGAACCCGGGGGACAACTTGCCCGGAGCCGTGGTCTGCACGGTGACGATCGCGAAAGCATCGTCATCCCGGAACTCGATGGTGGCCGCCGCCACCTGGGTACCGTCCGGCCCGTTGATCACGGCGTTGAACGTGTCACCGGGGGAAGACGGTCCGGGAGCGGCCGGCGGCATCGCGCCGGTATGCGCGCCACCGCCGTGGTCCTCCGCAGGCTCCGCGGGCGCCGCTGAGCCGGTCCAGACCGGCGGGGTGGTGCCCGGCGACGTGGCCACCGGTTCGTTGGGTGCGCAGGCGCTCAACAGTGCACCCGCAGCAGCGACGACAACGGCAACGGACCCCGGGGAGAAGGCACGGGGACGGAGAAGCGGCAGCATGGCGCTGAGCCTAACCCGTCACCAACACAATCACGCCCGGTGGCTGCTCGGCGATGTCGGGAATTCTGGGCGCCACCGGCGCCTCCAGAACCTTGCCGACCGCGTCGGCGGCGGCCTGCTCGCCCTCGGCGGGCCCGAAGTAGACCGTCGTGACGGGGACGTCCGCGGCGGTGATGACGGCCGACTCGGTGACGTTCCACCCGGCTTCACGCAGCCGGTCGGATGTCCGGATGGCTGCGGCCTCGTCAGCGGCCACGCTGTAGACCCGGACGTCGGACTTGGGGGCAGGCGGCTTGGTCGTCGTGGTGGTGGTCACCGTCAACGCCGAGGTGTCCTCGGAGCTGTCGGTACCGGAGGTCATCGCCTGGAATCCGACCAGCAGGAAGATGACACCGAGGAACAACAGCACCATCACCATGGCGCGCAGGGGCAGACCGGATGAGTCGGGAACGCGCTCGTTCATTGGGCTTACTGTAACCAGGGCGGGGCCGAGGTCGGCCTCACGGTCACTGATCAGTGGACCTCGAAGCCCAATCGGCGGGCCGCCCGGGCCTTCTGCCGACTGGCCCGAAGCCGACGTAACCGCTTCACGAGCATCGGATCGGCGGCCAGCGCCTCCGGCCGGTCGACCAGGGTGTTGAGGACCTGGTAGTAGCGGGTGGCAGACATCGAGAAGAGCTCCTTGATGGCGTCTTCCTTGGCTCCGGCGTACTTCCACCACTGCCGCTCGAACGCCAAAATGTCGTACTCGCGGCGGCTCAGCCCGTCCGGTAGATCGGCGTCGTCGATTGCCCGTTCGGCACGTGCCGTGGCGCCGTCCATTCGATCTGTGGGCCTTTCAACGAGTCCTAATGACATCCCTGTGGTTCGGGAGCCATTCAATCACGTCCCCGGGGATTGGGACTGCAGCGGACCCCCGCGCGTCGGCTCACTTTAAGCTTGCCGGTCATGGCGGTCCGACCCATCGTGATCCTCGGCGATCCCGTTCTGCACACCCCGACGACCCCGGTGGCCGTCGGTCCCGACGGCTCGTTGCCCCCGGATCTGGGCGAGCTCATCACCGACATGTTCCAGACCATGGATGCGGCCAACGGCGTCGGTCTGGCCGCCAACCAGGTCGGTGTGGGTTTGCGTTTGTTCGTCTACGACTGCGCCGACGAGCGAGGGAGGCCCGGCCGTCGACGCGGTGTGGTCATCAACCCGGCGCTGGAGACCTCCGAGATCCCCGAGACCATGCCCGACCCGGAAACCGACGACGAGGGCTGCCTGTCGGTCCCGGGCGAGTCCTTCCCGTGTGGGCGCGCCCAGTGGGCCCGGGTCACCGGACTCGACGCCGACGGCAAGCCGGTGATGCTGGAGGGCAGCGGACTGTTCGCCCGGATGTTGCAGCACGAGACCGGGCACCTCGACGGTTACCTCTACGTCGACACACTCATCGGCCGCCATGCCCGCGCAGCCAAGAAGACCGTCAAGAAGAACGGCTGGGGCGTCCCCGGCCTGTCGTGGATGCCCGGTGACGTACCCGACCCCTTCGGCCACTAGATCCAATGTCCGACTCCTCCTCGTCGTTACGCTCCGCATCGTCGTCAGGACCGTTTTGAGCACGGACCGGTTGCGGATCGCCACGTGGAATGTGAATTCGGTTCGCGCACGGGTGGATCGGGTCGTCGACTGGTTGCAGCGAGCAGAGGTCGACGTGCTGGCGATGCAGGAGACCAAGTGTGCCGACGATCAGTTCCCGGCGATGACGTTCCTGGGTGAGGGCTACGAGGTGGTGCACCACGGCCACGACCAGTGGAACGGTGTGGCCATCGCGTCGCGGGTCGGGTTCGACGACGTCGTGTTCGGCTTCCGCGACCAGCCGTCGTGGGGCGGCAAAGACGAGGCCCGCGCAATCGGTGCGACCTGCGCCGGAGTCCGGGTCTGGAGCCTGTATGTGCCCAACGGCCGGACCGTCGCCGATCCGCACTACCGTTACAAGCTGGATTGGCTTGCCGCACTGCGCAATACCGCCGAGGGCTGGCTGGCCGAGGACCCCCGGGCACGGATCGCGCTGATGGGTGACTGGAACATCGCCCCTCTCGACGAGGACGTCTGGGACGTGGCGGCGTTCCGCGGCAGCACCCATGTCACCGAACCGGAGCGCAGCGCCTTCGCTGCGATCGCGCAGTCCTACGCCGACGTCGTTCGGCCGTTCACGCCCGGTCCCGGGACGTATACCTACTGGGACTACACCCAGTTGCGGTTTCCCCGACGCGAGGGCATGCGGATCGACTTCGTTCTGGGCTCACCGGCATTGGCGCAGAGCGTCATTCACGCCGAGATCGCCCGCGACGAACGCAAGACCGGCAAGAACCGGATCGGCTCCCCCAGCGACCACGCGCCGGTGTTGGTCGACCTAAGAACGCGCGGTGGGCTCACTCACCCGAACGAGCATCTTGCCGATGTTGGCCCCGCTGAACAGTCCGTTGAGGGCATCCACGCAGGACTCAAGACCTTCAAAAACCGTTTCGCGGTGCACCAGTCGGCCGTCGGCACCCCACTGGCGTAGGTCGGCGAACGCCTCGTCGAACCGGTCCCACATCTCCAGCGCGTTGAAGCCCCGCATCGACGCCGTCTTGGAGAGCAGGTTGACGTAGTTCGCCGGACCGGGATGCTCGCCGGTGAGATAGCTCGAGATGACTCCGCACAGAACGATTCTCGCCTTGGGCGCCAACCGCCCGAGGACCGCGTTGAGGATCTCGCCGCCCACATTGTCGAAGTAGACGTTGACGCCCTTGGGGCAGAGCCGCTTGAGCGCGGCCGGCACGTCATCGTTCTTGTAGTCGATGCACGCATCGAAGCCGAAGTCCTCCACCACCGCCCGGCACTTCTCCGGACCGCCGGCGATGCCGACCACCCGCGCGCCCGCGATCCTCGCGACCTGGCCGGCGATAGACCCGGTGGCCCCGGCGGCGGCGGAGACCACCACCGTCTCGCCCGGACGCGGACGGCCGACCTCCATCATCCCGAAGTAGGCGGTGGCGCCGCCGGAGCCGTAGACGCTCATAATCGCCCGCTGATCGCCCTCCCCCCGAATGGGGGTGCTGAAGATGTCGTCGCGAATGATCGCGTACTCCTGGAAGCCCGTGAGCGTGGTGACAATGTCGCCGACCTGATATGCATCACAACGGGTTTCGACAACCTCGCCCACGCCGGCCGCGCGGATCACCTCGCCGACGGCGACCGGCGGCAGATAGCCGGGGCGATCATCGAGCCAGGTACGCACAGCGGCATCCAGACCGACGTAGGTGGTCCTCAGCAACGCCTCGCCCTCCGCGGGATGCGGGGCGGGAACGGCGACGAGTTCGGTATCGCCGGGGGCGACCAGGCCGCACGGGCGGCGGCGAAGGACGATCTGACGATTGATCAGCACACCAGCGAACGTACCCGCCGAATTACTCCACCTCCGCGGTCGCGTCGAAGGATGAGGGATCGCGGCCGGCGATCAAACAATCAACGGGTCCGATGGCGGGCGGCGCTGATAGCGTGGGACCGACACACCAGCGGGAGCGCACACTATGGCGCTGAGAGGACGGGACGAGCCCGTCGACCGTATGAACCTGACCGGATAATGCCGGCGTAGGGAGTGAGCCGTGAGGACATTTCTGCCACTGACACCACCGCGCCAGACACCGGTGCGGGTACTGACCATCGCCGGGTCGGACTCCGGCGGCGGCGCCGGGCTACAGGCCGACATGCGCACCTTCGCCCTGCTGGGCGTGCACCCGCTGGTGGCCGTGACCGCGGTGACTATTCAGAACTCCCTGGGCGTCAAGGGTTTTCACGAAATTCCGCCGGACGTCATCGCCGGTCAGATCGAGGCGGTGGCCACCGACATCGGGGTGCAGGCGGCCAAGACCGGCATGCTGGCGTCCTCGGAGATCATCGAGACGGTCGCGGACAGTTGGCGGGGCCTTGGCCTGGCCGGGACCACCCCGTTCGTCGTCGACCCGGTCTGTGCATCCATGCACGGCGACCCACTGCTGCACACCAACGCTCTGGACACCCTGCGGACGGTGCTGTTCCCGCTGGCGAGCCTGGTCACTCCCAACCTCGACGAGGTGCGACTGCTGGTCGGCATCGACGTCGTCGACCTGGAATCACAGCGTGACGCCGCCAAAGCACTGCACGCGCTGGGACCGCAGTGGGTCCTGGTGAAGGGAGGCCATCTGCGGTCTGCGCCGGACAGTCCCGACCTGCTCTACGACGGCAACGACTTTCACACCTTCGACGCCCCGCGCGTCGACACCTCCCACGACCACGGCGCCGGCGACACCCTGGCGGCGGCCACCGCGTGCGCGCTCGCCCACGGGTATCCGATGCCGGACGCGGTGTCGTTCGGCAAGGCCTGGGTCACCGAATGCCTGAAGGCGGCCTACCCGTTGGGCGGCGGGCACGGACCGGTGTCGGCACTGTTCCGGCTGCGGCCATGAGCGAGAAGCCGAAGGCGGATCGCGCTGCAGGGTTGAGCGTCGCCCTCGGCGACATCGCCGGGACCGCCCATCACCCCGACGGCGCACCCAAAGGCGCGGTGGTGCTCACCCATGGCGCCGGCGGCAGCCGGGAGTCCCCGTTGCTGGTCGCGGTCTGCGATGAATGGGCGCGACGCGGCTGGTTTGCGATCCGCTACAACCTGCCCTACCGCCGTCGCCGGCCGACGGGTCCGCCGTCGGGATCATCGGCCGCCGACCAGTCCGGCATCGCCGAGGCACTGACGGTCGCGCGGACGCTCACCGCCGGCCCGCTGATCGCCGGTGGGCACTCCTACGGCGGCCGGCTGACCTCAATGCTGGTGGCCGAACAGCCCGGCATCGCCGACGAGTTGACGCTGTTCTCCTATCCGCTGCACCCGCCCGGAAAGCCGGAGCGGCTGCGCACCGAGCACTTCGGCTCGATCGCGGTGCCCACCGTGTTCACCCACGGCAGTTCCGACCCGTTCGGGTCGCTCGACGAGTTGCGCGCCGCCGTCGCGCTGATCCCCGCTCCCACCGCAATCGTCGAGGTCAACGGGGCACGCCACGACTTGGGGTTTTACCGAGGGACCAAAGTCCCCGATGTCGAGGTGCGGGCCGTCGATGCCGCGTTGAGAGTCGGCCCGCCGCAGTGATTCCGGTAGTTTCGGTCCCATGACCGAGCAGAACTACGACGCGATCATCGTCGGGGCAGGCTTCGGGGGCATCGGCGCGGCGATTCAGCTCAAGCGTCTGGGCTTTGAGAATTTCGTGCTCCTCGACCGGCTCGACGACCTGGGCGGCACCTGGTACGTCAACCACTACCCCGGGCTGGCGTGCGATGTCCCTACCGCCACCTACTCGTACTTCTTCGAGCCGAACCCGAACTGGTCGCGGCTCTACTCCACCGGCGCCGAGATCAAGCAGTACGCCGACGACGTCGCCGACAAGTACGACGTGCGCCGCCACATCCGGTTCAACACGAGTGTCGAAGGCGCCCGTTGGGACGAGGAAGCCGGCCTGTGGCGGGTGGCGCTGGCCGACGGCCACACCCTCAGCGCTCAGTTCCTGATCACCGCGACCGGGTTCCTGTCCCAGCCGCACACCCCCGACATCCCGGGAATCCACGACTTCGAGGGCACGGTCATCCACACCACCGCGTGGGACGACAGCTTCGACCCGACGGGCAACCGGATCGGACTGATCGGCACCGGTGCCACAGCCGTGCAACTGATCCCGCAGCTCGCGAAGAACGCCCGGGATCTGACGGTCTACCAGCGCACGGCGATCCACGTCGTGCCCAAGCTCGACTTCGCCTACCCGCAGTGGGCGAAGCGGCTTTTCGCCCGCGTCCCGCGGACCCAGCGCGCCGTCCGCGCCGTCACCGACGCGATCTACGAATTCTTCAACTACGTGGTGCTGCACCAGGGCAAGTTCCTCTACCGCCGGCTCGACATCGGCGCCTCCGACGTCGCCAAGATGTACCGGTTCGCGACGGTTCGCGATCCCGAAGTCCGCCGCAAGCTCACCCCGCCGTATGACCTG
This sequence comes from uncultured Actinomycetes bacterium, assembly GCA_903884065.1. Classification (GTDB taxonomy): domain Bacteria; phylum Actinomycetota; class Actinomycetes; order Mycobacteriales; family Mycobacteriaceae; genus Mycobacterium. Next base: position 19,074 of record CAISDL010000138.1, read on the forward strand.
GGCTGCAAACGGCCGACGTTCTCCAACAGCTACTACCAGACCTTCACCAAGCCGCACGTGCATCTGCAGGCAAGCGGCATCGAGCACATCGAGCCGCACGCGATCGTCGCCAATGACGGCACCCGCACCGAGATCGACACCCTGGTCCTGGCGACCGGCTTCGACCTGTGGGAGGCCAACATCCCGGCGATCGAGGTGATCGGCCGCGACGGTCGGAATCTCGGAAAGTGGTGGCGGGAGAACAGGTTCCAGGCCTATCAGGGGGTCTCGGTCCCGTACTTCCCGAACTACCTCAGCCTGGCCAGCCCGTACGCCTTCATCGGTTTGAACTTCTTCAACACGATGGAGTACCAGATGCGGATCATGGACCGACTGTTACGCGAGGTGAACAGACGCGGCGCGAGCACTTTCGAGGTGACCGAGGAGGCCAACACACGGTTCCTCGACACGATGATCGAGAAGGTCGGCGACTCCGTGTTCGCCGTCGGCCAGTGCGCCGACGCCCGGTCTTATTACTTCAACCCGCACGGCGAGGCCACCCTGCTGCGCCCGGCGACGGCGAGGGCGGCCATCAGGGAAGCAACCGAGTTCCCCTTGAGCGACTACAAATTCGCCTAGCGCGACTACAAATTCGCCTAGTCTTGCTGCTCTGGACGCTCGTCGAAAGGACCTCCAAGAATGTCGGTAAAGATCCCCGGCGCGGGTGCGGCACTGGCCGCGATGGGCCTGTCCCACTTCGCCAAACCGGAAGTGTTCGAGAAGATCACCGCACCGGCCTTCCCGCAGAACACCCGTCGGCACGTCTATGTCAACGGCACGATCGAGACGGCTCTGGGCGTGGGCATGGTGGTGCCGCAGACGCGGAAGTTCGCCCTCGCCGGGATCGTCGCCTACGTGGGCTACCTGATTTTCGGAGCGGTACGCGGTCGGCGTATCTGACGCCGAGGTTGTGAGAGTCCGGACCTGATGGGCCCCGACCAGCCTGCGCTGCGGCGCCGACTGGGCACCGGCGACGCCGTGGTCATCGGACTCGGTTCGATGATCGGGGCCGGGGTATTCGTCGTCTTCGGCCCGGCCGCCGCGGCGGCGGGCCCCGGTCTGTTGATCGGTCTGGCGGTCGCGGCCGTGGTGGCCTACTGCAACGCGACATCGTCGGCGCGACTGGCCGCGGTGTACCCGCTCTCCGGCGGCACCTACGTCTACGGTCGCGAACGGCTCGGGGAGTTCTGGGGCTACCTGGCGGGCTGGAGTTTCGTGGTGGGCAAGACCGCCTCCTGCGCGGCGATGGCCCTGACCGTCGGGCTGTATCTGTGGCCGGCGCGGGCCAACGCCGTGGCGGTGGCCGCGGTGGTGGGCCTGACCGCCGTCAACTACCGCGGCGTCCAGAAGTCGGCGCTACTGACCCGGGTGATCGTGGCGGTGGTACTGGCCGTACTGGCCGGTGTGGTCGCCGTCGTGGGCGTGAGCGGTCGTGCCGACCCGTCCCGAATCACCCTCACCGGTGGTGCGCCCGGCGGGGTGCTGACGGCGGCCGGACTGGTGTTCTTCGCCTTCGCCGGGTACGCCCGCATCGCCACCCTCGGGGAAGAGGTGCGGGATCCGGCCCGCGCCATTCCGAGGGCGATCCGGTGGTCGTTGGCGATCACCCTGACGGTGTACGCGACCGTCGCGGTCACCCTGCTCTCGGTCCTCGGTCCGGATCTGGCGGGATCCGGAGCCCCGCTGGCCGATGCGGTGCGCGCAGCCGGAGCCGACGGGTTCGAACCGCTCGTACGAATCGGCGCCGCCGTTGCGGCGCTGGGTTCACTGCTGTCGCTGATTCTGGGCGTCTCGCGCACCGGCCTGGCGATGGCCCGCGACGGACACCTGCCGCCGGCGCTGGCCGCGGTGCATCCGCGGTTCGGCGTGCCGCACCGAGCGGAACTGGCGGTCGGCGCATTGGTCGCGGTGGTGGCCGCGGTGGCCGACGTCCGCGCGGCGATCGGGTTCTCGTCCTTCGCGGTGCTGCTGTACTACGCGATCGCCAACGCCTCTGCGTGGACGCTGAGCCCGTCGCCCGCTCGCCGGGTGATCCCGGCGGCGGGACTGCTGGGTTGCCTGCTGCTGGCGGTGACATTGCCGCACGGTGCAGCCCTCGCCGGCCTCGCGGTGGTCGCACTCGGCGCAGGGATCTGGGCGATTCAGCGGTTCCGGTAGGCCGCCACCGCGGTGGGCAGCGTCGCGTAGATGTTCTCGATGTCGTCGAGCACGCCGCCCTTCTCAAGCGCGACGAACGTTTCGCGCTTCACCCGACTCCGGGCCCGCGGACAGCATCCTCGAGGTTCCGAAGATGGCATACAGCACCAGGGGGAGCAACGTCGGCGCTGGGTTGCTTCACGGTGTCGCCCTTCCGCGCGTCAGCGGTCGGCGATCTGGCGGCGGATCCGGTCCTCCCGGGCTGGAATACCGTTGCGGCCGTCGAGATCCTGCGCATAGATGCCGACCGCCCAGGCGACTCCGCCGCCGTTGATCTCCAGCGCGGTCCGGTCGATGCGGTCGAAGGTGTCGGTCTCTTTGTGGTAGTTCGGGTCGAAGGGCTCATTCGCCGTTCCGCCCCAGAGACCGGCCTGCTGGGGCGACATCTCCGCCTCTGCGCCGGAGAACAAACCACCCGCGGGGATTCCCGCCTTGGTGAAACTGTCGTAGTCCGAACGGCCGTCGAAGCCGGTGTCCTGCGCGGTCTTACCGAGGGACTTCAGGTAGTCGACGAAGGTCCGTTCGATACCGGGCGATCCCTCCGGAACCCGCGGCGGACTCTCGTCGCCCGGATCGGCCGACTGGTCGCCGTCGTAGGTGAAGTAGCCGGGGTTGGGTGAGCCGATCATGTCGAAATTGAGATAGAGCGCAATGTCTTTGAGTTGCTCGACGGTGAGGGACTGGATGTACTTCTTGGACCCGACGATGCCGATCTCCTCCGCCCCCCAGAATGCGAACCGCACGGCGTTGCGCACCGCGGGCTCACTACCGAGTTGCGCCGCGGTCTCCAGCACTGCCGCCACCCCGGATCCGTTGTCGTTGATACCGGGACCCTCCGAGACGCTGTCGAGGTGTCCGCCGACCATCACGACGTTCTGCGTTGACCCGGTCTTGGTCTGCGCGAGGATGTTTCGAGCTGAGACACTCTTGGTGGTCGCGTCGAGGATGAGCGTGACGGAACCGGGTTCGGCACGCAGTCGGGCCCCGTCGGCCTTGGAGACGCTGACCACGGGGATGGTGACGTCGGTGTCCCCTCCCAACGTTCCTCCCATCCTCTCCTCGTCGACATTGTCGGCGATGATCAACGCCGCTGCACCGAGTCTCGCCGCGATTGTCTGCTTCTCGGAGAAGTGACAGCTTCCGCGGTCGACGAGCACGACCGCGTCCTTGACCGGCAGGCCTTTGTAGTCAACCGGGGCGCATCCCGGCGTCCCGTCCGCCGGCGCAGCGACCAGTGGTCCGGTGACACCGTCAGGCGATGTCCCGGCGCTGAACTGCAGTTCATGTGCCTTGACGGCGGTGCCGCCGACCGTCAGGACGGGGTCGCCGGATTCGAAGACGCGGGTCTGGAATTCCGGCGTCTGCACGTCGAAACCCCTGGTGCGCAGCACATCCACCACATAGTCGACACTGGCCTCGTAGCCCGGGGTGCCGACGGCCCGGGTGCCGGCATGGGCGTCGGCGATCTCCTGCAGTTTGGCGAGGTGTCCCACCATCGCGTCGGGGGTCACCGCGTCGTGCAGTTGGCCGGCGAACTCCCGGGCCGCCTTGCCCTCGACGACGGCGACGGGCGTGTCGGCCGGCCGAGTGCAGCCTGTTGCGGTGGCGACCAGAACCGCGATCAGTGCCGCCTGCGATATTCGTTTCACCCCAGCCACGTTAGACGTTCGGCGCGCCCGCACCGGGTTCATCGCCGGGTGTGACCTGTCGGGCCCGGCATCACGTCAATCCGGGGCTTGACGCCCGCGCCCAGAACCGTTTCGGGATGCGGCCGGCGTGACGCGCGAGGTATCCCGCAGTGACGGCGGCGGCCATCGCGGCGGCCATCGCCGGCGGGTCAGCCGCTCGGGTGACCGCACTGGCCAGAAGTACTGCCTCACAGCCTAATTCCATCGCAAGGGCGGCATCACTGGCCGTCCCGATGCCGGCGTCGAGGATCACCGGGACACCCGCGGAAGCCACGATCATCTCGATGTTGTGCGGATTGGAGATGCCCAGCCCGGTGCCGATCGGCGAGCCCAGTGGCATCACCGCCGCGCAGCCGGTGTCCTCCAGCCGTCGGGCCAGTACCGGATCGTCATTGGTATAGGGCAGCACGACGAATCCGTCGTCCACCAACTGCTCTGCGGCACGGACCAGTTCCAGGGCGTCGGGGAGCAGCGTCCGCTCGTCGGCGATCACCTCGAGCTTGACCCAATCGGTCTGCAGCGCCTCGCGCGCCAACTGTGCGGTGAGCACCGCCTCGGCCGCGCTGCGGCAGCCGGCGGTGTTGGGCAGTGGGGTGATGTCCAACCGCGACAACAGATCCAGTACCCCGGTGCCCCCCTCGGCGTCGACCCGGCGCATCGCCACCGTCGTCAACTCGGTTCCCGAGGCCACCAGGGCCTCCTCCAGCACCGTGAGGTTGGGCGCCCCACCGGTTCCCAGAATCAGCCGGGAGCCGAAGCTGCGGCCGGCGATAGTCAGATCGCCGGCAGCCGCCAACGCCTCGCGGTCAGCCACCCTGTACCGCCGTGACGACCTCGACCAACGCGTCGGCGGGGACGGCACTGCTCCACTCCGAACGCGGCAGCACCGCCCAGTTGACCGCAACCGCCACGCCCTTGTCGGGGAAGCCGAGGAATTGCAGCAGGGCAGCGACGGTGGTGTCGTCGTCGACATCCACCGCGGTGTCATTGACGGTGACCCTCACACTTCGACCTTCATCGGCGCTGCTCCCAGTCGTAGTTCGGCGACGATCCGCTCGGCGGTCCACGGCGCGAGCAGAAAACCGGAGCGGCCGTGGCCGGCGGCGACAAGCGTGCGCTCATCGAGTCGGCCCACCAGTGGCATGTTGTCCGGCGTCATCGGCCGCAGCCCCGCGGCACACTCAGCCACCTCGTATTCGCCCAGGCCGGGCATCACCGCGCAGGCGTCGTCGAGCAGTTCCCGCACCCCGGTCACCGAGGGGGCGGTATCGCGGCCGTGCTCGTACTGGGTGGCACCGACCACGACGCCGTCGCCGCGCGGCACGAGATATACCGGCCGGCCGTGCACGCGGGCACGAACCACTCTCTGCGGCAATGGCATACATCCCCGGCGCCAACGCAGCCGCAGGATCTCGCCCTTGACCGGACGCACCGGTAGGCCTGGCCATAACGCCGGCGCGTCGATTCCGTTGGCGATCACCACGGTGCCCACGCCGTCGCGGGCGTCATCGAGGGATTCGACCGCCCCGGCCCACTGGACCCCGAGCGTTTCGCAGTGGGCTTCCAGGGCGTGCACCAGCTTGCGGTTGTCCACGGCAAGTTCGTCCACTGCCCGGAATCCGTGCCGGATGCCTTGGGCCAGGAGTGGTTCCACATCGCGGGCTGCGGTCGTCATGGTGACCGGATGGCCCTGGTCGGCCAGCCACCGGCCAACCGTGTGCAGATCATCGACATCCGCACGGTCGACGGCGACCACCAGCGACTCCCGTGCGGTTACGACATCAGCGGGCAGCCCGTCGGCGAATCCGCTGTTCCACAGCCGCAGAGATTCAAGACCGATCTGCAGGAGCCGCTCCTCCCCGGGCCACCCCTCGCTGTGCGGGGCGCACATGCCGCCGCCGACCCAGGATGCGCCGCGCCCGGGGCTGGTCGTCTCCCACGAGTCGCTCCGCTCCTGCCCGCCGGGCCGGTGCACCCGCACCGGAATCCCCGCCTGGGCCGCCCGGCGGGCCACCGACAGACCGATGACACCGCCGCCGATGACGGCCAGCGACTCGTCCATGCTGGGTGTCCCTCGCTTCCTCCGCCGGTATGACCCGGATCAGGTGTGACGGTCTGGGCTGGCTCCCCGGTCGCTTCGCTCCTGCCACCGGGGCTGGCTCCCCGGTCGCTTCGCTCCTGCCACCGGGGCTGGTCACCGTGCCCACTCTCAGTCCCCGTTCCCGGGACTCCCGTGCCGAAAGACCACGGTAGCCGCTAGCGTCGCGGTGTGCACCAACCTCGTTCTCGCGATGCCGACGCACAATCCGCCTCCGGCTCCGTGCTGAAGGATGCCCGCTTGTACCTGTGCACCGACGCCCGTCGGGAACGCGGCGACCTCGCGGAGTTCGCCGCGGCCGTGCTGGCCGGCGGCGTGGACATCATCCAGTTGCGCGACAAGGGATCGGCCGGGGAGCAACGGTTCGGACCGCTGGAGGCCGGCGGCGAGCTCGCGGCGCTGGAGATCCTGATCGACGCGGCCCGCCGGCACGGCGCCCTGGTCGCGGTCAACGACCGCGCCGACATCGCCCGCGCCGCGGGTGCTGATGTGCTGCATCTGGGCCAGGACGACCTGCCCCTGACCGTCGCCCGCGAAATCGTCGGCCCCACAACGCTGATCGGTCGCTCCACGCACGAGACCGGGGAGGCGGCGCGCGCGCTGATGGAGGACGTCGACTACTTCTGCGTCGGTCCGTGCTGGCCCACACCCACCAAGCCCGGCCGGCCGGCCCCGGGACTCGACCTGGTTCGAGCGGTGGCATCGATGGACTGCGACAAGCCGTGGTTCGCGATCGGCGGCATCGATGAGAGACGCCTCGGCGAGGTTCTCGACGCCGGCGCCCGGCGCATCGTGGTGGTCCGGGCCATCACCGACGCGGCCGACCCCGGTGCGGCGGCGCGGCGGCTCAGCGAGGCGCTGACGGCGGCTTGCTGATGTCCGCCGGGGTGCACCAGGCGAACACGTCGTCGGCGACCACCACGGTGTGCGGCAGGTCCAGACCGCAGTCGTGGTCGGGCACAACCGTGGTGCTGCGCAGCCGCGCCCAACTCTTGCCGAAGGCGGGATGCAGCGGCAGATCCGCAACCTGCGCCTCGGGCACCCAACGCAACTCGGCGCTTTCCCGATTGGGCACGGTCACCAGAAGTTCGGTGGCGTCGGCGACCACCGTCGTGTAAGTCCAGGTGCCCTCCGGTCCGGACACCTCCGCGGTGACGACGGTGGTACGCACCGTGATGTGCTCGGCGCGCAGGCCGGCTTCCTCATTGGCCTCCCGCACCGCGGCGTGCTCAGCCGCCTCGTGGCTGTCCAGCGCCCCGCCCGGCAGACCCCAGGTATCGCCCTGGTGACTCCACGGGGCGCGGTGCTGCAACAGCACCGCCGGGGTGCCGTCATGCCAGGGGGCGCGCAACAGCAATCCCGCGGCCCCGTGCAGGCCCCAGTGATAGGTGTCGCGGTAGGACACCACCCAACCGTCGCCGTCTCCTCGCACGGATTTCACAATAGGCGCGCCACGCCATAACGGTTCGGGACGATCCCGAGCCATTTGTTGCCCCTGCTCTTAAGCTCTACTCATAGAGATTTCAGGTGAAGGGATCGGGGTCCACGCGAGGTGACCGTCGAGCTGGCACATCCGTCGACTGAGCCGTTGGCCCAACGGACGCCGACCGAGTCCGCTCACCCGCGTTGGTGGTTCCTCAACACAACGCCGGGACGCATCCTGACCATCGGCGTCATCCTGGCCGCGCTCGGGGTCTTGAGCGCCTTCGCGATCTCCACGACGATCAACGAACGCCAGCATCAGCTCACCAGGGTGCTTGACCACACTGAGCCGCTGGCGTTCGCGGCCGGGCAGCTCTACACGACGCTGTCGGTGGCCGATGCGGCCGCGGCGACGGCCTTCATCGCGGGATCCGAACCGCAACCGGTCCGACGGCGGTACGAGCAGGCCATCACCGACGCCGCAGTGGCCGTGACGCGGGCGTCGAGCGATCTGACCGACCCGCCTTTGGTCGAGTTGCTCGGGCGGATCAACGCCCAGCTCGCGGTCTACACCGGTCTGATCGAGACTGCCCGGACCAACAACCGGATGGGTAACCCGGTGGGTTCGTCCTATCTTTCGGAGGCCTCGGCGCTGATGCAGGAGAAGATCCTGCCCGACGCGCAGCGACTCTACGAGGCGACCTCGGCGCGGGTGGATGCCGAGACGACGGCCTCGGCCAAGATTCCCGCCCCGGTGATCATCGTGGTGGCCGCCACGCTGGGTTTCGGCATCTTCGCCCACCGCTGGCTGGCACGACGCACCAAGCGGCGGGTGAACATCGGACTCGTCGTGGGGGGCCTGGCGATCGCGGTCATGATCGTGTGGGTGGGTTCCGCGCTGACCATCTCGACCGCCGGCAGCAGGGCGGCGAAGAACACCGCGGCCTACTCGCTGCGCACCGTGACGAACCTGGCCATCACCGCCCAGCAGGCCCGCGCCGACGAGACCCTGTCACTGATTCGCCGTGGCGACGAGGACATGCGCAAGCGGTCCTACTACCAACGTGTCGATCAGATGCACCAGCAACTCGGCGACTATCTGGCCCGCAAGGGCGCCGTCGGCCAGAGCGGTCTGGGCCAGGCGGATGAACTGCTGGACAAGTGGCGTCAAGCCGACGAACGGATCAACGATTACATCGCGGTGGGCAACTATCAGTCCGCCACCGAGGTGGCGCTGGGAACCGGTGAGAGCGACTCCACCGCCGCCTTCGACAAACTCAATGACGCACTCACACAAGGTATTCAGGAGAGCCGCACAGCGCTGCGCTCGGACATCCTCTCGGCCCGACGGGTGCTGTCGGGTACCACCGTGGGCGGAGCGGTGCTGTCGGTGAGCGCCGCGGTCGCGGTGGCGCTGGGCCTGTGGCCTCGAATGAGCGAGTACCGGTGATGAGCGCTCGCGCGAAGAACAGAGAGCACCGATGAGCGCTCGCGCGAAGAACAGAGAGCACCGATGAGCGCTCGCGCGAAGAACAGAGAGCACCGATGAGCGCTCGCGCGAAGAACAGAGAGCACCGGATCATCAAGCGAGCACTGAGCGCACTGCTCGTCGCCGCCACCCTGACCGCCTGTGGACAGCCCGTCGACCCCGCCGGCCCCCCAATCCCCACACTCACTCCGCCGAGTCCGGCCGGGATGGAACTGCTGCCGCAGCAGTCCGGCCAGCCCGCCGAACCGGTCGACACCGACTGCGACCGTACCGCGAGCCTGCGCCCCTTCCCCACCAGAGCCCAGGCCGACGCGGCGGTGGCCAAGATTCGCGACCGCGGAAGACTGCTCGTCGGCCTCGATGTCGGCAGCAACCTGTTCTCCTTCCGCGATCCCATCACCGGCGAGATCACCGGGTTCGACGTCGACATCGCCGGAGAAGTGGCCCGCGACATCTTCGGTAAGCCCACCGCGGTCGAATACCGAATCCTGTCGTCGTCCGATCGGATCACCGCGCTACAGAAGAACAGCGTCGACATCGTGGTCAAGACCATGACGATCACCTGCGAGCGCCGCAAACTGGTGAACTTCTCCTCGGCGTACTTCGTTGCCTACCAAAGGATCCTGGCTCCCAGGGAGTCCGACATCGCCGGGCCGGCCGATCTTTCCGGTAAGCGGGTGTGTGTCGCCCGGGGGACGACCTCGTTGCAGCGGGTGCAGGCGATAACACCGCCGCCGACCGTCGTCGCGGTGGTCACCTGGGCCGACTGCCTGGTGGCACTCCAGCAGCGCGAGGTCGACGCGGTCAGCACCGACGACGCGATACTGGCTGGCCTGGTCTCGCAGGATCCGTATCTGCACATCGTCGGGCCCAATATGGCCGAGGAGCCCTACGGAATCGGTATCAACCTGACCAACACCAGCCTCGTGCGGTTCGTGAACGGAACCCTCGAGCGGATCCGAAACGACGGCACGTGGGACACGCTGTACCGCAGGTGGCTGACGGTTCTCGGTCCGGCACCGGCACCACCGCCACCGAGGTATCTGGACTGATGAGCGCCGCCGAACCGTACGACGCCGACGTCGGCACCCAGCCGGCCAGTCGCGCCGATCTGGACATGGACTCGGTCGCGACCATCCGGCCGATGGCCACCCAGGCCGTGTTCCGGCCCAACTTCGCCGACGGGGAAGAGTCGGCCCGCAGCGAGCCGATCGAGGTCGAGGACGCGACGGCTGGACGGATTGTGTCACCGACCCGCCGACTGGGCGGCGGCCTGGTGGAGATTCCGCGGGTGCCGGAGATCGACCCGCTGGCCGCCCTGATGGTCGATCCCGTTGTGGCCGAATCGAAGCGGTTCTGCTGGAACTGCGGCAAGCCGGTGGGCCGGTCGACCGGCGACCGTCCGGGCGAGTCCGAAGGTTTCTGCCCGCACTGCGGCGGCGCCTTCTCGTTCCTGCCGCAGCTCAATCCCGGCGACATGGTCGCCGACCAGTACCAGATCAAAGGCTGTGTGGCGCACGGCGGCCTGGGCTGGGTCTACCTGGCGGTGGACCACAACGTCAACGAGCGCCCGGTGGTGCTCAAGGGCCTGGTGCATTCCGGCGATGCCGAGGCGCAGGCGATCGCGATGGCCGAGCGCCAGTTTCTCGCCGAGGTGGTCCATCCCTCGATCGTGAAGATCTACAACTTCGTCGAGCATTCGGACTCCCGGGGCGAACCGGTCGGCTACATCGTCATGGAGTACGTCGGCGGCAAGTCGCTCAAGCCGGAGAAGAGCAAGCGCGTAGCCGTCGCCGAGGCGATCGCCTACATGCTGGAGATGCTGCCGGCGATGGGCTATCTGCATTCGATTGGCTTGTGCTACAACGACCTCAAGCCGGAGAACGTGATGGTGACCGAGGAGCAGTTGAAGCTGATCGACCTCGGCGCGGTGTCACCGATCAATTCTTTCGGATACCTCTACGGAACACCCGGTTATCAGGCGCCGGAGATCGTTCGGACCGGGCCGACGGTGGCGACCGACATCTACACCGTGGGCCGCACGCTGGCAGCGCTGACGCTGAAGCTGCGCACGCGCAACGGCCGTTACGTCGACGGACTGCCCGAGGACGATCCGGTCCTGCTGGAGTACGACTCGTTCGCGCGGTTGCTGCGCCGTGCGATCGACCCCGACCCGAGGCGACGCTTCGCCAGCGCGGAGGAGATGTCCTCGCAGTTGCTCGGCGTGCTGCGCGAGGTGGTGGCAGCCGACACCGGGGTGCCGCGCCCCGGCCTCTCGACGGTGTTCACGCGAACGCGGTCGACCTTCGGGGTGGACTTGCTGGTCGCCCACACAGATGTCTACCTCGACGGTCTGGTGCATGCGGAGCGGTTGACCGCCCCGGAAATCGTGACCGCCCTTCCGGTTCCGCTGGTGGACCCGACCGACGTCGCAGCGACGGTCCTGTCGGCGACGGTGCTCTCCCAACCGGTCCAGACCCTGGACACGCTGCGAGCGGCACGTCACGACAGCCTCGACTCCGACGGCGTGGACCTCGTCGACTCGGTGGAACTGCCGCTGATGGAGGTGCGTGCGCTGCTCGACCTCGGTGATGTCGCGAAGGCCGGTCGCAAGCTCGACGATCTGGCCGACCGGGTGGGCTGGCGGTGGCGGCTGGTCTGGTTCAAGGCGGTGGCGCAGTTGCTCACCGGTGACTACGACTCGGCCATCAAGCATTTCAACGAGGTCCTCGACACCTTCCCCGGGGAGTTGGCGCCGAAGCTGGCGTTGGCGGCCACCGCCGAGTTGGCCGGCAACTCCAACGAGCGACCGTTCTATGAGACGGTCTGGCACACCGACAACAACATCATCTCCGCGGGCTTCGGCCTGGCGCGGGCGCAATCGGTCGAAGGAGATCGTTCCGATGCGGTTACCACCCTCGAAGAAGTCCCCGTCGGCTCAAGGCATTTCACCACCGCTCGACTGACCAGTGCGGTCACCCTGCTGTCCGGGCGATCGACGCATGAATTGTCCGAGCAGCAGATCCGTGATGCCGCGCGCCGGGTGGAGGCGCTTCCGGACACCGAGCCTCGAGTGCTGCAGATCCGAGCGCTGGTGCTGGGGACGGCGATGGATTGGATCGCCGACAACCAGGCCGGCCCCAGCCCGATCCTGGGCTTCCCGTTCACCGACCACGGCCTTCGACTGGGCGTGGAAGCCTCGCTGCGGAGCCTGGCGCGGGTGGCCTCAAGCCAGTCCCACCGCTACGCGCTGGTCGATCTGGCCAACGAGGTGCGGCCGGTCACGACGTTCTAGGGGCCACGTTCCAGGGGCCATGTTCTAGGGGCCATGTTCTAGGGGCCACGTTCCAGGGGCCACGTTCTAGGGGCCCGTTTCCGTCACACCGCTTACCGGACAGGATGAGCACACACTCAGCGCACAACCCCGAATGCCGCCCGGGCGATCGCCAGTTCCTCGTCAGTGGGGATCACCAGGACCGTTGTCGGGGAGGTCTCCGTTGAGATCCGCCGAGCCCCTCGGGTCGGATCAGAGTTGAGCTGCTCGTCGATCTCGATACCCAGGCGGGCCAGGCCGGTCAGGGCATCCCGTCGCACCTTGTGGTCGTTCTCACCCACCCCGGCGGTGAAGGAGATGACGTCGCAGTGCCCCAGCAGGGCAAGGTAGGCCCCGACGTACTTGCGCAATCGGTGAATGTAGACGTCGTAAGCCAGTTGGGCATCGCCGTCGCCAGCGGTGATTCGCTGGTGCACCGCGCGGAAATCGCTCTCCCCGCTCAGTCCGTACATCCCCGAACGACGATTGAGCATGGTCTCGATCTCGTCGACGCCCATGTCAGCGGTGCGCCAGAGGTAGCTGATGATCCCGGCGTCGATATCCCCGGCGCGGGTGCCCATCACCAGGCCTTCCATCGGCGTCAGGCCCATCGAGGTGTCGATCGGCCGACCACCGGCGATAGCCGAGGCCGACGCGCCGTTGCCCAGGTGCAGAACGATCTGATTGAGCGATTCGACTGGGGCACCAAGGAACTCGGCCGCCTGACGGCTGACGAACTGGTGCGAGGTGCCGTGGAAGCCGTACCGCCGGATACGCCACTTATCCGCGACCTCGCGGTCGATCGCGTAGGTTGCGGCCGCGGCCGGCAGGTCGTGGAAGAAGGCGGTGTCGAATACCGCGACGTGCGGTAGGTCGGGCAGCAGTCTGCGGGCAACCTCGATGCCCAGCACCGCGGGCGGGTTGTGCAGTGGTGCCAGCGGCGCAAGCTCACGCAGTTGCTCGACCGTCGCGTCGTCGATGAGGGTGGGGCGGTACAGGTCCTTGCCGCCGTGCACCACCCGGTGGCCGACGGCCACCAGGCCCAGCCCGTCGAGGTCCTTGCCGGCCTCGGCAAGTAGGTCGAACGCCAGACGCAGCGCGGCCTCGTGATCGGCGACCCGGCCGTCGCGGCTGAATTTCTGCTCGCCGACGTTCAGCTTGGCCGTCGAGGTGTCCTCGCCGATTCGCTCGACGATGCCGTCGGCCAGCGACACCCCGGCATCGGGTTGCACGAGTTGGTACTTCAGCGATGACGATCCGGAGTTGAGGACGAGGACGGTGTCGGTCATGGTCACCTCTGCGCCTGGATCGCGGTGATGGCGACGGTGTAGACGATGTCTTCCACCAGGGCGCCGCGGGACAGGTCGTTGACCGGTTTGTTCAGCCCCTGCAGCACCGGCCCGATGGCGATCGCCCCGGCACTGCGCTGCACCGCCTTGTAGGTGTTGTTGCCGGTGTTGAGGTCCGGGAAGATCAGCACGGTGGCGCGTCCGGCGACCGCCGAGTTCGGCATCTTGGCCTGGGCGACGGTGGGATCGACCGCGGCGTCGTACTGGATCGGGCCTTCCACCAGCAGGTCGGGTTCGCGTTCCCGGACGAGTTCGGTGGCGGCCCTGACCTTGTCGACTCCGGCCCCACTGCCGGATTCACCGGTGGAGTAGGACAGCATGGCCACCCGCGGGTCGATCCCGAATTGGAAGGCGGTGCGCGCCGAACTGATGGCGATGTCGGCGAGCTCCTCGGCGCTCGGATCCGGCACGATCGCGCAGTCGCCGTAGGCCAGCACCCGGTCGGACAGGCACATCAGGAAGATGCTCGACACCGTCGAGACCCCGGGTTGGGTCTTGATGATCTCGAAGGCCGGCTTCACGGTGTGGGCGGTGGTGTGGGCCGCACCGGAGACCATGCCGTCGACGATGTCGTTGTGCACCAGCATGGTGCCGAAGTAGGACACGTCATGGATGATCTCCCGGGCCTGCTCGAGCGTGACGCCCTTCTTCTTGCGCAGTTCGGCATACTGCTCGGCGAACTTCTCGCAGAGCTCGCTGGTGCGCGGGTTGATGACCGTGGCGGCATTGAGGTCGACGCCGAGTTCGGCTGCGCGAGAACGGACCTGGGTCTCGTCGCCGAGGATGGTGAGCTCGGCGATGCCGCGGCGAAGCAGCCGGCCGGCGGCCTGCAGAATCCGGTCGTCGTCGCCTTCGGGCAGGACGATGCGCTTGCGGTCCGACCGCGCCCGCTCCATCAGCTGGTAGGCGAACATCTGTGGCGTGGTGACGCTGGGGATCGGGATGGCCAACCGCTCGAGCATGTCGTTCATGTCGACGTGGCGGTCCATCAACTGCAGCGCGGTGTCGATCTTGCGCTCGGAGTTCGCCGTCACCCGGCCCTTGGTGTAGGCCACCGCACTGGCCGTCGCGAACGTCCCCAGATCGGTGGCGATGACCGGCAGCCGCAACCCCAGCCCGGTGACCAGGCGGGTGACCTCCCGGTGCAACGGAAGGCCCCCGTTGAGGATGATCGTCGAGATCGACGGAAATCCCTCGGCGGCGTGGGCGCAGGCGACCGCCAGCACGACGTCGGACCGGTCACCTGGGGTGACGACGGCCGCGCCCTCGCGCAGTCGCTCCAGGACGTGGTCGGCGGTCATGCCGGCGACCATGACGTGCAGCACTTCCCTGGCCAGCAGTGACGGGTCGCCGTGAACCAGGGTGCCGTCGACCGCGGTGAGCAGTTCACCGACGGTCGGAGCCACCAGCAGCGGCTCCTCCGGGATCACGTACACCGGCGCACCCAGATCACGGCACGCTTCGGCGACGGCGGCCATCTGGCCCTGTTGGCACCGGTTGGCCACCACCGCCGCGGTGTGGGCGTGTTGGGCCGCGAGTTCGACCATGCACAGTTCGATCGCCTGGGCGATCTCTTCGGGCGTGCGGTCGAAGGCCCGCACCGAGAGAACCACCGGCGCGCCGAGGTTGACCGCGATGCGCGCGTTGACGCTCAGTTCGGTGGGGGTGGCCACGTCGGTGAAGTCGGAGCCGACGATCACCATCGCGTCACAGCGGGAGGCCACCGCGTGGTAGCGATCCACGATGTCGGCGATAGCGCCGTCGGTGTCCTCGTGCAACCGCTGGTAGCTCACGCCGATGCAGTCCTCGTAGGACAGCCCGGCAGCGCTCTGCGACAGCAGTAGTTCAAGGATGTAGTCGCGTTCCTCGCGACGGGTGATGGGCCGGAACACTCCGACCTTGGGCAGCATCGCGGACAGCCGGTTGAGGATGCCCAGCGCGATGGTGGACTTGCCGGTTTCGCCCTCCGGTGAGGCGACGTAGATCGACGTGGGACCTGAATTCACGACGACAGCATCCCTCAGTCGGGCCCGGTCGGTCGCGGGATTAACCCAGTTTCCGAAGCCGCGGCAGCAGATCGCGCTGGAACAGCTCGAGGAACCGGCGCTGATCGTGGCCCGGAGCATGGAAAACAAGGTGGTTCAGTCCGTAGCCGACATAGTCGGCCACCTTCGCCACCGCCTCGTCCGGGTCGGAGGAGACGATCCAGCGCTTCGCCACCTGCTCGATGGGCAGTTCGTCGGCCAGTCGCTCCATCTCCATCGGGTCCGAAACACTGTGCTTCTGCTCAGGGGTCAGCGACAGCGGAGCCCAGAACCGGCAGTTGTTCAGCGCCGCCTCGGGATCCGGGTCGTAGGAAATCTTGATCTCGATCATCTTGTCGATCGCGTCGAAGTCCCGGCCGCCGGCGTCGGCGCCCTCGCGGACCGCGGGCATGAGCTTGTCGGCATAGAGTTCGCGGCCCTTGCCCGAGGTGCAGATGAATCCGTCCCCGGCCCGTCCGGCGTACTTGGCCACCACCGGACCGCCGGCGGCGATGTAGACCGGCACCCCGCCGTCGGGGACGTCGTAGATGGAAGCGCCCTTGAGGTGGTAGTACTCGCCGTCGAAATCGACCCGCTCGCCCCACCACAGCTCACGCATCAGCTTCACCGATTCGCGCAGCCGGGCGAATCGCTCCTTGAAGTCCGGCCATTCGCCGGTGAACCCGGTGGCGATCTCGTTGAGCGCCTCCCCGGTTCCCACCCCGAGGAACACCCGGCCCGGATACAGGCACCCCATGGTGGCGAAGGCCTGCGCGATCACCGCCGGGTTGTAGCGGAAGGTCGGCGTGAGCACGGAGGTGCCCAGGGTGATGTGCTTGGTGCGTTCGCCGACGGCCGTCATCCATGAGAGCGCGAAGGGTGCGTGTCCGCCCTCGTGCCGCCACGGGTTGAAATGATCGCTGACCGTCGCGCTGTCCATGCCGTGCGCCTCGGCCAGGACGCCGAGCTCGACGAGTTCGCGAGGCCCGAACTGCTCGGCCGACGCCTTGTATCCCAGCTTCAATTCCGCCACAAGTTGTTTCTACACTCATGCGATGGCCCCGGTGTTGACAACCGTCACCGATAAGGTGCATCTGGCGCGGACACCGTTGGTCAATTGGACGCTGGTCAGCGACGATTCGGGCGTCATGCTGATCGACGCGGGTTTTCCGGGACAACGTGACGATGTTCTGACGTCTCTGAGGGATCTCGGTTTCGGGCCCGGTGACGTACGGGCGATCCTGCTCACCCACGCCCATATCGACCACATGGGCTCGGCCATCTGGTTCGCCAAGACACACGGAACCCCGGTGTACTGCCACTCCGCCGAAGTGCCGCATGCCAAACGCGAGTACCTCCAACAGGTCTCGCCGGCTGCGCTGATGGCCCAGGCCTGGCGGCCGCACTGGCTGGCGTGGTCGGTGCAAGTGGCACTCAAGGGCGGCCTGGTCCGCGACGGCATCCCGGGCGCGGGGGCGCTGACCCCCGAGATCGCCGAAACGCTGCCGGGGCGGCCGCTGGCACTTCCCACCCCGGGGCATACCAGCGGACACTGCTCCTATGTCGTCGATCGCGTGCTGGTGGCCGGGGACACCGTGATCACCGGCCATCCGCTCGCGACACACACCGGACCACAGCAGTTGCCGTCGATGTTCAACCACAACGACCCGCAAGCCCGGCGCAGCCTTGAGCGACTCGCGGCGGCGGGAACCGAGACGCTGATACCCGGGCACGGAGACATCTGGATCGGCCCGATCGCCGAGGCCGTCCGCGAGGCCACCGCCTAGGGTTTCGCGACGTGGACAACATCAAAGGCACAACGATCGCCATCACCGGTGGGGCACGTGGCATCGGTTTCGCGACCGCCCGGGCCCTACTGGCCCGCGGCGCCCGGGTGATGATCGGCGACCGGGACGTCGCCCTGGGGGAAACAGCTGTCGGCAAGCTCAGCAATGTGGGCCCGGTGTCGGGCTACCCGCTCGATGTGGCCGACCCCGAGTCCTTCGCAACCTTCCTCGACAAAGCTCGCGCCGACGGCGGAGGGCGCATCGACGTTCTGATCAACAACGCCGGGGTCATGCCGGTGGGCCCGTTCCTGGACCTGACCGAAGGAGCCATCCGCTCGGCGATCGAGGTGAACTTCTACGGTGTGGTCAACGGCTGCCGACTGGTGCTGCCGGAGATGGTCAAACGCCGCCGCGGCCACATCGTCAACATCGCCTCGGTCGCCGGAATGCTCGCTGTTCCGGGCCAGGCACTCTATGCCGGAACGAAATTCGCGGTGCTCGGCCTCTCGACGGCCTTGGCCGACGAGTACGCCCCGGCGGGCGTCGAGGTGAGTTGCGTGATGCCCACGTTCACCAACACCGAGTTGATCTCGGGAACCAAGACCGGCGGGATGACCAAGCCGGTAGAGCCCGAGGACATCGCCGCGGCCGTCGTGAAGACCCTCGACAAGCCGAAAACCGCTGTCTCCGTGCCCTATCCGCTTCGGTTCATCGCCGCGGGGACGGCATTCCTGCCGCCACGCGGCCGGCGTTGGCTGTCGGACAAGATGGGAACCGGCCGGGTTTTCCTGGACCTGGACACCTCCGCTCGCGCCGACTACGAGCGGCGCGCCCAGTCGGCGACGGGCGTGGTGGAGGCGCCGGAGTAGTCGACGGACCCGTCGGATCGGGGACTTTCGCCCCTCACCAACCCCCGTGGCCGGCTGCAAAGCTCATGCCCATGGGGGTTCGTGCATTCGCCGCTGCCACGCTGGTCGGTGTGTCAGCGGTATTCACCGTATGTCCGTCCGCGTCCGCGGTTGTTCCGGTTCCGACCGACAGCTCCTTCGTCCTCGGCGGCGCGACCGCGGACGCCTGGGCTCCCGCGATTCTTGAGCCACGCGACCCCTGGGGCACCAACGGTCGGTTGGTTCCCCTGATCAACGCCAACTATTACGACTGCGCTGGCTGCAGTGCGGCGGTCATCCGGTATCCGCGGACCGCCGGACCCCTGTTCGGACCCTGCGCCCCATTCGCCGACGAGTCGATCGCCATCGGCGCGGGCAAAGCGGTCGCCGAGGTGCGCGACGCCGCGGGAACGTCGGTGATTTCCGGGCTGTCGCTCGGGGCGATGACCGCCGACGCGGCGCAACACGCCCTCGACGCCGACCCGACGCGTCCTGCGGCGTCGGACCTCGCCTTCATCGTGGCCGGTGATCCGTCGCGTGTGACGCCGCTGACCACGGGGATCGGCAGCTTCCTGCCGGTGGGATTCCGGATTCCTGTGCTGGGCTGGACGGTAACCCGGCCTCCGTCGGAATCGACCTACGACACCGTGGTGGTGGTCGGCGAATACGAGTGGGCGGCCGACTTCCCGGACCGTCCCTGGAATCTGCTGGCCGATCTCAACTCCCTGGTGGCCTTCAACTACACCCACAGCGAGGCGTCGCTGACCGATCCGGCGGATGTGCCCGCGGAGAACATCGTCACGACCACCAACGGCAAGGGCGCAACCACCACCACCTATCTGGTGCCCAGTCCAGAACTGCCGTTGCTCAAGCCATTCGACAAGATCCTGGCGCCGCCGGTGATCGCCGCGGCCAACAAGGTACTCAAGCCGATGGTGGATCGCGCTTATTCGCGCTACGACGCGACCACCGGTAACCAGGCGCCGCACCTGCAACCGACCGACGGGTTGCCGAAGCTGGTCAGACCGGGCGCACCGGCCGCGGCGTCGCGTGGTGCGACAGTCAGTTCAGCAGCTTCTCGAACGCCATCGCATACACCTCGCCGCCCGGCCGCGGCTCGCTGAGCCGGGTGTAGCCGGCGGCGGTGTAGAGCGCTTCAGCCTCGGGCTGACGGTCTCCGGTGGTGAGGTAGACGCGGCGATAGCCCAGACTGGCGATGCGGGATTCAAGTTCTGCCAACAGGATTCGGCCATAGCCGAGGCGGCGGTGTCGTCGGTCCGTCCAGATCCGTTTCAACTCGGCGGTCTCATCGCCCTCCACGACGCCGAAACGACGGAAGGCGCCACCTGTCACCGGCTGCCCATCCACCAGACCGATCAGCATGCCGCCGCCGGGCGGGGCGAACTCCTCGGGCGGGTGCCCCCGCAGCCATCGGAGCACACCCTCCTCGGTCCCGTCATAGCGGGTGGCGTACTCGATGGCCAGTTCGGCGATCAGGGGCTGCGCGAGTTCGTCGTCCCGACCGACGTCGACGAATGTCACGGCGCGCATCGTCAGACAAGCGCCGGCCGCGGCTGCCCCGGCCGGAACGACTCGATCGCGACGATGTCGTCGGGCAGCGTCTCCGGGTCGAGCAGATAAATGCCGTCGGCGTCGCCGACCAGCGCTGCGCCGAACGTCAGCACCAGTTCGTCGTCGTCCTCGTCGACGGCGATCCAGATCCGGGTGACGCGCTCTCGTGAGCTGTCGTCGAATTCCACCGCCGACGGCGGGTAGACCCAGCTGACCAGTTGGTCGCCGGCGTTGTCGGTATCCAGCGCCCAGCCGCGACCGGTGATCCATTCGTCGACGGCCCCGACCGCTGTACCGATCTCGTCGGATTCGGTATCGGCAGAGAGGACTTCCTCGAACGCCGGTGCCGGAAGCCAGGCCGCACCGCGGGCGGTCTGGCGCTTGCGACGCCGCGCCTTCTTGGCCTGGGAATCCCTCGACATCAGCTCAGGGCGTGGTCCAAATCGGCGATCAGGTCCTCGGTGCCCTCCAGCCCGACCGAGATCCGTACCACCCCGTCGGTCAACCCGATGGCCGCCCGGCCTTCCGGGCCCATGGCCCGGTGCGTGGTGGTTGCCGGGTGGGTGATGAGCGTCTTGGCGTCGCCGAGGTTGTTGGAAATGTCGATCACCGCCAACTTGTCGAGCACCTCGAAGGCACGCTCCTTGCCTCTGCCCTCCGGGGCCTCGAGTTCGAGGGTGACGACGGTGCCGCCGCCGCTCATCTGCCGCTTGGCAAGGGCGTACTGCGGATGCGACGGCAGGTACGGGTAGCGAACCCACCGCACCGCCGGATGGCCCTCCAGGAATTCGGCAACCCGCTGCGCGGAGCGATTGCTGTAGTCGACCCGAACCGACAGTGTCTCAAGGCCTTTCAGCAATACCCAGGCGTTGAACGGGCTCAACGCGGGTCCGGTGTGGCGCATCAGGGTCTGCACCGGTCCGTCGATGTACTCCTTGGAGCCGAGGATCGCCCCGCCCAGCACCCGGCCCTGACCGTCGATGTGTTTGGTGCCGGAGTAGATCACCACATCCACCCCCAGCGGGATGCCCTGCTGGAGCAGCGGGGTGGCGAAGATGTTGTCCAGCACCACTTTCGCGCCGGCGGCGTGTGCCATCTCCGAGACCGCGGCGATGTCGACCAGCGACTGCATCGGGTTGGACGGCGTCTCGAAGAACACCGCCGCGGTGGGCTGGCTCAGCGCCTGCTCCCACTGGTCGAGGTCCTCGCCGTCGACGAAGACGGTCTCCACGCCCCAGCGGGGCAGGATTTCGTTGCACACGACGAAGCACGAGCCGAACAGACTGCGGCCGGCCACCAGCCGGTCGCCGGCACCGAGCAGCGCGCCGAGTCCGGTGAACACCGCCGACATTCCCGACGCGGTGGCAAACGCCGCCTCCGCACCTTCGATCAGCCGCAGGCGTTCCTCGAACACCGAGATGGTGGGGTTGCCGTAGCGGGAGTAGACGTATCGGTCGATCTCGCCGGTGAACGCCTTCTCGGCCTGCGCCGCCGAATCGTAGACGTACCCGGAGGTCAGGTAGAGAGCCTCGGAGGTCTCCTCGAAGCCGGAGCGCAGCAGACCGCCGCGGACTCCGATGGTGGCCTGACTGACGCCGTCGGGCAGAGCCTTCGGGATGCGGACCGACGGAATCTCCCCGGTCATGACTGCTTCCAGGGCAAGCCCT
>CAISDL010000139.1 GCA_903884065.1 uncultured Actinomycetes bacterium
GTCGCCATCCTGTAGCTAGAAGCTCTGCTCCACACGGCGTTTGATGCCCAGCAGCATGCCGCGGGTCATCAGCGACATCACCGGTCCGGCCGCCTCGGCACCGACCGCCTCACCGGGTACCCGCATCCGCAACCGGGTGCGCACCAATAGGCGGCACCGGTCCTCCCAGCGCGGCATGACGTGGAACGACCACACGCCGTCCACCGGCAGGTCCGGCGGTTGCAGCCGGAGCACGATCGACTCGCCCTCGATCACCCGGACCACCGGCAGGCCCACCCCCTCGCGCAGGCCCATCCAGCCGGGCGGCACCACCCGGACCACATCGCCGACAGCCAGGTGCTGCCACTCCGGATGTATCCGGTCGGCGTTGCGGTGTTTGAGGCCGATCAGGTTCTCCAGCTTCTCGTAGCTGTACAGCCCGCCCCGGTCCTGCCCCATCTGCACCAGCCACGGCCACACCTCGGCGCCGGGGGCCTCGATCCAGACGCCCTCGGTGGTCTGCACCGCCGGCTGCTCGACGAGTTCGTCGCCGGGCAGCGCAGTCTCGCACTCCTCCTTGGTGGTCCCCCAGTTGCGGTAATACCGACGCGCCGCGTAGAGCCCGGCACTGGCGATCGCGCTGCCCGCCACCCCTTTCCACATGAACCCAGTGTCCCCCAGGACCGGCCGTCTCGGCGAGGGGACTTCGGCCTCTACCGCGATCGCGGTCTCCGGTGCTGGGATGTGGACAGGTGGGCTGGTGGGGCCACCGGGAGGGGGCATCTCCATGACCCGAGCCATGCGCCGGCAACAACCGCGCCGGGTGTTCAAAGACCGTCGGGAGGCCGGCCAGGTGCTGGCCGGCATGCTGGGGGCCTACCGCGGCAGACCCGACGTGGTGGTGCTGGGTCTGGCCCGGGGCGGGCTGCCGGTGGCCTTCGAGGTGGCCCGCGCGCTCGGCGCACCACTGGACGCGTTCATCGTCCGCAAGCTGGGCGCCCCGGGGCACGAGGAGTTCGCCGTCGGGGCGCTGGCCAGCGGCGGCCGGGTGGTGGTCAACGACGATGTGCTACGCGCACTGCAGGTCACCCCGCAGCAGTTGCGGGACGTCGCCGAACGGGAGGCCCGCGAGTTGGCCCGCCGGGAGGAGGCCTACCGCGGCGGGCGCCCGCCACTGGACGTCACCGGCAAGACGGTGATCCTGGTCGACGACGGACTCGCGACCGGGTCCTCGATGATGGCGGCGGTGCAGGCGCTCCACGAGTCGCAGCCTGCCGAACTGGTGATCGCCGTGCCCGCGGCGCCGGAATCCACCTGCCGGGAATTCGCCGGGATCGTCGATGACGTGGTGTGCGCGTCGATGCCGACGCCGTTTCTCGCGGTCGGCGAGTCGTTTTGGGACTTCACCCAGGTGACCGACGACGAGGTGCGCGCACTGCTGGCGACTCCCACCACCGGGGTGCCGGCCGCCGCCCTGTTGCCGTCACCAGCCGAACTGGTGGCCCGTGCGGCGGTCGACGCCCCGGGCGGGGTGCCGTCGGCCGACGTGCTCGACGATCTGATCGGCGACGCCCGGGTGGTGCTGATCGGCGAGAGTTCCCACGGCACCCACGAGTTCTACGAGGCCCGCGCCGAGATCACCAAATGGCTCATCGAGCACAAGGGCTTCAATGCCGTTGCCGCCGAGGCTGATTGGCCGGACGCCTACCGGGTGAACCGGTACGTCCGGGGCTTGGACTCGAATTCGGGGGACTCGAATTCGGGGGACTCGAAGTCGGGGGGCGAGGACGGCACGCCGGAGGAGGCGCTGCGCGGCTTCCAGCGTTTCCCCGCCTGGATGTGGCGCAACACCGTGGTGCGCGACTTCGTCGGCTGGCTGCGCTGGCACAACGGCCGATGCGCCACCGACGGCCGGCGCCAGACCGGGTTCTACGGCCTGGACCTCTACAGCCTGCACCGGTCGATGCAGGAGGTGGTCGGCTATCTCGACTCGGTGGATCCACACGCCGCGGCCCGGGCCCGGGCGCGCTACGCCTGCTTCGACCATTCCGCCGGCGACGACGGCCAGGCCTACGGCTACGCCGCCGCGTTCGGCGCCGGGCCGAACTGCGAACGCCAAGCCGTCGAGCAACTCGTCGAGTTGCAGCGCAACGCGATTCAGTACCTGCGCCACGACGGCGACCTGGCCGAGGACGAATTGTTCTACGCCCAGCAGAACGCCGTGACGGTATGCGACGCCGAGGCCTACTACCGCGGAATGTTCGCCGGGCGGGTCACCTCGTGGAACATGCGCGACAAACACATGGCCCAGACCCTGGATGCGCTGCTCGACCACCTGAACCGTGCCGACGGGCCGGAACCGGCCCGGATCGTGGTGTGGGCGCACAACTCCCACGTCGGCGACGCCCGGGCCACCGAGGTGTCGGCGGACGGCCAGCTGACCATCGGCCAGTTGGCGAGAGAGCTCTACGGCGAGGACTGCCGGCTGATCGGGTTCTCCACCTACGGCGGCACCGTCACCGCGGCCAGCAGCTGGGGTGGCATCGCCGAATGCAAGACCGTGCGCCCGGCGCTGGCCGGCAGCATCGAGGAACTGCTGCACGAGACCGGTAAGCCGGCGTTCTGCGTCCCCCTGCACGACGGATCCCCGGCCGCCGCGGCGCTGGAGGTGGTCCGCCTCGCCCGTGCGATCGGGGTGATCTACCTGCCCCAGACCGAACGGCAGAGCCACTACTTCCACGTCCGGCCGTCCGACCAGTTCGACGCGATGATCCACATCGACGAGACCCGGGCGTGCGAGCCGCTCGAGCCGACGAGCGTGTGGGTCGCCGGACAGAATCCGGAAACCTATCCGACCGGGCTGTAGCAGGGTGTCTGCCACGAAGATGGCCACTGTGGAGATCGTCACCCTGTGCATGAACCCGGCGCTGGACATCACGACGGGCACCGACGTCGTGCGGCCCACCGACAAACTCCGCTGCGCGAGCGCGCGGTACGACCCCGGCGGGGGCGGGGTCAACGTCGCCCACGTCGCCGAGGTGCTGGGCATCCCGTCGATGGTGGTGTTCCCGGCCGGCGGACCGGCCGGCGACATGGTCCACAATCTACTCGTCGCCGAAGGCCTTGCGGTGCAACGTATTCGCATCGGAGGGTCGACGCGGGAGAGCTTCACCGTCAACGAGCTCAGCACCCGGCGGCAATACCGGTTCGTCCTTCCCGGGCCGCAACTGACGATCGCCGAGCAGACCGACTGCCTGCTGCATCTGCGCCGCGCCGCGCCGCGCGCCAGGATCGTGGTGGCCAGCGGAAGCCTGCCGCCCGGCGTACCCGAAGACTTCTATCAGCAGGTTGCCGCCGTCTGCGCCGAACTGGACACGACGTTCCTGTTGGACACCTCAGGGGGCGGGCTCGCCCACGTGAAGTCGGGGGTCTTCCTGCTCAAACCCAGCATCCGGGAGTTGCGCGAGGATCTCGACGCGGAGCTGACGACCGAAACCGAGCAGGTGGCGGCGGCCCGGGGTCTGGTCACCCGCGGCGTCGCCCGCCACGTCCTGGTGTCGCGGGGCGCGGAGGGGGCCCTGCTGGTCGGCGCCGACACCGCCCAACGGTTCGCCGCGGTGGAGGTTCCGCCGGGAAGCGGCGTCGGCGCCGGCGATGCGATGCTCGCCGGGGTGGCCGTCGGCATCGCCCGGGACTGGCCGCTGAGCGATGCGGTCCGGCTGGGGATCGCCGCCGGGGCCGCCATGCTGCTCACCCCGGGCACCGCGCCGTGCACGCGGGAGGACACCGAGCGGCTCTTCGGGCAGACTGGCAGCCCGGTCGATGTTCCTCGGTCGATGTTCCCAGTGGAAGGCCGAAATGACTGAAACCTCAGGGCCGTTCACACCGCCGTCGATCGTGGTGGGTGTCGACGGGTCACGCGCCGCCCACCACGCGGCACTGTGGGCGCTCGACGAGGCCGTCGGCCGGGAGCTACCGCTGCGCGTGGTGGCCGCCGCCGAACCCGGTCAGGCACCGGGCACGGCGCAGAGCGCCGTGCAGGCCGCCGTCACGGCGGTGACGGCCACCGGCCGACAGGTCACGATCGACACCGAGATCATCGCGGGCGAACCGGCCGCCGCCCTGCTGCTGGCGTCACGCGCCGCGGCGATGCTGTGCATCGGGGCCGTCGGGCTCAAGCACTTCGACCACCGGGGCGGTTCCACCGTCAGCTCGCTCGTGGCCTCCGCGCACTGCCCGGTAGCCGTCATCCGCGGCGGGAACCGGAGCGGCACGGTCGTGGTGGAACTGGACGAGAGCCCCGACAGTGCGGCGGTGCTGCAGGCCGCCGTCGAAGAAGCCCGGCTGCGCGCTGCGCCCCTGCGGGTGCTGGGCACCTGGCAGTCGGCCGACCCCGACGGCCGCGACACCGACGAGCGCAACCGCCTGGTCCGCTCCCAGTTGGACCGGCGGCTGGAGACCTGGCGGCACCGCTACCCGGACCTCGACGTCGAGCCGGTCGCCGTACCCGGCAGCGGGCTGGAGTACCTCGCCGCCCACGCTGCGGCTACCCAACTGGTGGTGACCGGGGCCCGCAACATCGCCGCCGTGACCGAACTGCTGGGCCCGGCGGGGCTGGCCGCGCTGCCCGACACCTCGGTGCTGATCATCGATACCCAGCGCCTGCTCTGAGGCTGCTCTGGCCGACTACCGGTTACGGCGGCGGCCTGCCGGTTATCGTTACCGCCATGGTCAAGGTCTTCCTCGTCGACGACCACGAGGTCGTGCGCCGGGGTCTGATCGACCTGCTCAGTGCCGACCCGGAACTCGACGTCATCGGCGAGGCGGGCTCGGTCGCCCAGGCGATGGCCCAGATTCCCGCGCTGCGGCCCGACGTCGCGGTTCTCGATGTGCGACTGCCCGACGGCAACGGCATCGAATTGTGCCGCGATCTGCTGTCGAAGATGCCCGACCTGCGCTGTCTGATGCTGACCTCGTTCACCTCCGACGAGGCGATGCTCGACGCCATCCTGGCCGGGGCCAGTGGCTACGTGGTCAAGGACATCAAGGGTATGGAACTGGCCAAGGCGATCAAGGATGTCGGCGCCGGGCGCTCGCTGCTGGACAACCGCGCCGCCGCAGCGCTGATGGCCAAGCTGCGCGGGGCGGCCGAACGTTCCGATCCGCTGTCGGGGCTGACCGATCAGGAGCGGGTGCTGCTGGGCCTGCTCGGCGAAGGCCTGACCAACAAGCAGATCGCCGCTCGGATGTTCCTGGCCGAGAAGACGGTGAAGAACTACGTCTCGCGACTGCTCGCCAAGCTCGGCATGGAGCGCCGCACCCAGGCGGCGGTGTTCGTCTCGAAGCTGGATCAGCACCAGCGCCGGGACAGCTGAACGTGGCCGACGGGGGCCCGCACGGCCCGGACAGGACCCCCCCGCTGCATGACACGCTCTCCCCGCTCCGCCTGCGGGAGTTGCTGACCGAGGCGCAGGACCGGGTTGATCAGATCGTCAAGCGCCGCGACCGCCTCGAGGGTCTCGTCGAGGCCATGTTGGTGGTCACCACCGGACTCGACCTGGACCGCACGCTGCAGACCATCATCGAGACCGCCACCAAGCTCGTCGACGCGCGCTACGGAGCACTCGGCATCCGCGGCGAAGGCCGCCAGATCGGCGACTTCGTGATCGAGGGCATGGGCGAGGCGGACCTCGCGGCGATCGGCCAGCCACCACAAGGCATCGGAGTCCTGGGGCTGTTGCTCGACGATCCCAAACCGATCCGGCTCGAGGACATCGGCAAGCACCCGGCGTCGGTCGGCTTCCCGCCGAACCACCCGCCGATGCACACCTTCCTCGGTGTGCCGATCCGGATCCGCGACGAGATCTACGGCAACCTGTACCTGACCGAGAAGTCGGGGGGCGAACCGTTCACCGATGACGACGAGGTTCTCGTGGAGGCGCTGGCCGCGGCGGCCGGAATCGCGATCGACAACGCCCGGCTCTACCAACAGGCCCAGACCCGCCAGGCCTGGATCGAGTCGACCCGTGACGTCGCGACCCAACTGCTCGCCGGGGACAAGCCGATGCACGTGCTCCGGCACATCGCCGCCGTCGTGCTCAAACTCTCCCAGGCCGACGGCGGATTCATCGCGGCGGCGACCGAGGCCGGGGACGCCGGCGAGTCCGTCGAAGAGTTGGTGGTGGTGGATGCGGTGGGGGCGGCATCCGTACCCGCTCCGCCACCGACGATCAACGTCGCCGACAGCGTCCTCGGCCGGGCCTTCAGCAACATGCAACCGTGCCGGCTGCCGGAGATCCGCGACAGCCGGCTGATGGACCGGCTGATGGCCGACGCCGGACCGGCGATGGTCATTCCGGTGCGCGCCAACGTCGGCGGGATCGTGGTCCTGGTCCGCCGGCGCGGCGCGCGGCAGTTCTCCGACGAGCAGGTCGACATGATGGCGGCCTTCACCGATCAGGCCGCGGTGGCCTGGCAACTGGCCGTCAGCCAGCGCCGGATGCATGAACTCGAGGTGATCTCCGAGCGCGATCGCATTGCCCGCGACCTGCACGACCACGTCATCCAGCGACTGTTCGCCGCGGGCCTGACATTGCAGGGTGCGATCCCACGGGCCCGAGTACCCGAGGTGCAGAAGCGACTCGCCGACACCGTCGACGAGTTGCAGGCCGTCATCCAGGAGATCCGCACCACGATCTTCGACCTGCACGGCGGATCGTCGGGAACCACCCGACTGCGTCAGCGCCTCAGCGACGCCGTGTCGTCCTTCGCCGGGCAGGGACTGCGCGTCGGGGTGCACTTCGTCGGTCCGCTCTCGGTGGTGGACGCGACGCTGGCCGACCACGCCGAGGCCGTCGTGCGCGAAGCCGTCAGCAATGCGGTGCGGCACGCGCAAGCCCACACCCTCACCGTCAACGTCCGAGTGGAGGACGAACTGACGTGCGAGATCATCGACAACGGCTGTGGCATGCCATCGAATGTCACCGCCAGCGGCCTGAACAATCTGCGTTCCCGCGCCGAGGAGGTCGGCGGGACACTCGAGGTGACCGACGCCCCCGGCGGAGGCACCGTCGTGCGGTGGTCCGCGCCGCTGGCGTGATGGTCAGGACCGCGCCCAACCCATCATCGCCGCGCCCAACCCGACCGCGCGGCTCTTCAGCCGGCCGGGGCCGGCATCATCGCCGCGCCCAACCCGACCGCGCGGCTCTTCAGCCGGCCGGGGCCGGCATCATCGCCGCGCCCAACCCGACCGCGCGGCTCTTCAGCCGGCCGGGGCCGGCATCATCGCCGCGCCACGATCACCGGCATCTTGGCCCCGTGCACGATCGCGGTGCTCACCGAGCCCAGCAGCATCCCGGCGAAGCCGCCGCGGCCGTGGCTGCCCACCACCAGCAATTGCGCCGACTCGCTCTGCTCGAGCAGTTGATGCGCGGGCCGGTCGGCGGCGACCACCCGGCGGACCAGAACGTCGGGGTAGCGCTCCTGCCAGCCCGACAAGCGCTCGCTGAGGGTCTCCTCGCCCATCGACTGCATGGTCTCCCAGTCCACGCCGGGGAACTCGAAGATCCCGGTGTCACTCCAGGCGTGCACGGCGACCAGATCCACGCCCCGGAAGGACGCCTGCTCGAAGGCGATCTCCAGAGCGTGGTCGGAGGCCGGCGACCCGTCCACACCGACGACGACCGGCGCCTGCGACGGATGCGGCATCAGCGGATCCTCGTCGTGGATGACCGCCACCGGGCAGTGCGCGTGGTGGACCAGACCGGTGCTGACCGACCCCAGCAGAGTGCGGGCCAGCGCTCCCCGGCCGTGGCAGCCGACCACGATCATCTGGGCGTCGGTCGACAGGTCGGCCAGAACCGGCACCGGCGGGCCGCTGACCATCTCGGTGGTGACCTCGATGTCGGCGTCACCGGCGGCTTCCCGGGCCGTGGCCAGAGAGCTCTCCAGCAGCGCGCGGCCCTGCTCCTCCTGCCATTCCAGATAGGCCGGTGGCATCGGCACATCCGGGAACGCCATCACCGCCGGCGGGGTCAGCACATAGACCAGCTTGAGGTGGGCACCGCGGCGGGCGGCGTCGCGCGCCGCCCAGTCGACGGCCACCTTCGACGGCGGCGAATCGTCGACTCCGACGATGACGGGCTTCGTGCTTGCCGCAGTTGACATTTCACTGTCCTTTCCTCTGCGCATCTGACAGCGCACCGATATCGGGATGCGGACGCGCGGCTCCGCGGATCACCCTAGACCTGCCGGGCCGGGTTGATCAGGGGGCATTGGTCCCCTCCTGGCCGGACGTAAGGCCCCGGCGGGCCTTGCCGCCACCGTCGACACGGCGGCGGTGTCCTATCGTCAGGGTCATGGTGATCGACAGCGCCTTCGGAGATCGGCCCGGGGGTGCCGACGGCGGCCGCCGGATCGGGATCGACCCCCGCTACACCGACGGCGTGCTGTTCGACCTCGATGGCGTCATCACCGACACCGCCTCGATCCATCAGGCGGCCTGGGCGCAACTGTTCGACGAATACCTCGGTGGGCGGGCCGCCGCGGAATCCGAGAATCACGACCCGTTCACCCCCCACGACTACCGGCACTTCATCGACGGTAAACCGCGCTCTGACGGCGTGCGGGACTTTCTGGCCGCCCGCGGCGTCACCCTGCCCCCGGGACAGTCCTCCGACGCGGTGTCGGTGCAGACCGTCTGCGGGCTGGGCAACCGCAAGCAGGAGTTGTTCGCCTCCCGGATCGCCGACGGGGTTCCGGTGTTCGAGTCCACCGTGTCCCTGGTGCGCCGGTTGCGCGATGCCGGCGTGCGGGTCGCGGTGTTCTCGGCCAGTCGCAACTGCCGGACCGTGCTGGAGTCGGCCGGCATCGCGGATCTGTTCGAGGCCCGGGTGGACGGGGTGGTTGCCGAGGAACTGGGCCTGTCCGGGAAGCCGGACCCCGCGATGCTGGTGGAAGCCGCGCAGCGGTTGGGCGTCCGGCCCGGACGGACGGCGGTGGTCGAGGACTCCGAAGCCGGCGTGACGGCGGCCCGGGCCGGCGGCTTCGGTCTGGTGATCGGTGTGGACCGCACCGGCGAAGCCGCCGCGCTGCGCGAGTGCGGCGCCGATGCGGTGGTCGGAGACCTCGCCGAGGTGCAGGTCCGCACCATCGACCGGCGGATGTCGAGCCTGCCCGACGCGTTGGCCTCCTTCGGCCAGTTGGCCGGTGTGGTCTCGGCCAGGCGGCCGGCGATCTTCTTCGACTTCGACGGCACGCTGTCGCCGATCGTCGAACAACCCGGTGCGGCGGCGCTGGCGCCCGGCGCCGACAAGGCGCTGCACGCGCTGGCAGCGCTCTACCCGGTTGCCATCCTGTCCGGCCGCGACCTCGCCGACATCCGGGAACGGGTCGGCATCCCGGGGCTGTGGTACGCCGGCAGCCACGGCTTCGAGATGGTCGGTCCGGATGGGCAGTACCACAGCAATGAGACTGCGGCGCAGGCGATTCCACTTCTCGAACAGGCCGCCGACGAGCTGACCGATCAGCTCACGCCGATCGCCGGGGTGGTGGTCGAGCACAAGCGCTACGCGGTCGCCGTGCACTACCGCAACGCCGCGCCCGAGGCGGCGGCGACGGTGACGGCGGCTGTGCACAACGTCGGCAACCGGCTCGGGCTCAAGGCGACGTCCGGCCGCATGGTCGCCGAACTGCGCCCGGATATCGACTGGGACAAGGGCACGACGCTGGAGTGGATCGTCGACCAGATGGCCGGTCAGGAGCCGCTGCTGCCGATCTTCCTCGGCGACGACCTGACCGACGAGGACGGGTTCGATGCCGTCCTGCACGACGGCATCGGCATCGTGGTCCGCCACAGCGAGGACGGGGACCGCGCCACCGGGGCGCGATTCAGCCTCGAGAATCCCGACCGCGTCCGCGAATTCGTCGAGCGACTCGTCGAGCAGTGCGATGTCGACCGCCAGATGATGTCCAGCCCGTGGTCGTTCACCTTCGGCGGCTACATCCCCGACCAGGAGCGCCTGCGCGAGGCGTTGTGCGCGGTGGGCAACGGCTACCGCGCCACCCGCGGGTGCGCCCCGGAGTCCGACGCCGGACCGTTCCACTACCCCGGCACCTACTCCGCCGGCCTCTACAACAGGCTGACCGACGAGATCGCCGGCGTCGAGATCGAGAACGAGAGCCTGGTCAACCTGCCGAACTGGCTGTCGCTGAAATTCCGCATCAACGGCGGCGACTGGTTCGACGTCGACGCGTGCGAACTGCTGACCTACCGGCAGAACATGGACCTGCGCCAGGCCGAGCTGACCCGCGAGTTCCGGTTCCGCGACCCGGCCGGCCGCACCACCCGGGTGCTTCAGCGGCGCATCGCCGCGATGCACAAACCGCATGCCTGCGCGCTGGAGACGACGCTGTGGGCCGAGGACTGGTCGGGCACCGTGGAGTTCCTGTCGATGATCGACGGCGATGTCCGCAACTCCGGTGTGGAGCGCTACCGCGCCCTGTCCGACGACCACCTCGTCACCGTCGACACCCGGGAGCTCACCCCGGATTCGGCGCTGTTGGTGTGCCAGACGGTGCAGTCGCGGGTCCCGATCGCGGTGGCGGTGCGCACGACGGCCTGGCGCGGCGACGCGCCGTTGCAGGCCGAGGTCCGGTTCGTCGACGAGCCGCGGCGGGCCGGGCACGACCTGGTGGTCCAACTCGATGCGGGCGAGTCGGTGACGGTGGAGAAGATGGCGGCGATCTTCACCGGCCGCGATCACGCCATCGCCGAACCCGGCGATGCGGCGGCCCGTCTGCTGGGTCGGCTGGGCCGCTACGGCGATCTGCGCGACGGCCACATCCGGGAGTGGTCGCACCTGTGGGAGCACTTCGACATCGACTTCGACGAGAGCCCCGACGCGCTGCGGGTGGTGCGTCTGCACCTGCTGCAACTGCTGCAGAGCGTGCCCAACCGGGCCGAGGACCTCGACGCCGGACTGCCGGCCCGGGGCCTGCACGGGGAGGCCTACCGCGGCCACATCTTCTGGGACGAGTTGTTCGCCTTCCCGGTTCTGAATCTGCGTTCCCCGGCGAGCACCCGCTCGCTGCTGCGGTACCGCTACCGGCGCCTGCCGGCGGCCCGGCACGCCGCCAGGGAGGCCGGCTTCGCCGGTGCGATGTTCCCGTGGCAATCGGGCAGCGACGGCCGGGAGGAGAGCCAGAAGCTCCACCTCAATCCGAACTCCGGCCGCTGGAACCCGGACGCCAGCGCGCGGGCGCACCACATCGGCATCGCGGTGGCCTACAACGTCTGGCAGTACTACCAGGTGACCGGCGACGTGGCCTACCTCGCCGAGAACGGTGCGGAGATGCTCGCCGAGATCGCGCGGTTCTGGGTCAGCCGCGCGGAGTTCGATGACACTCTTGATGATGGGCGGGGCCGCTACGTGATTCGCGGCGTCATCGGGCCCGACGAGTTCCACTCCGGCTATCCCGAACGGCCGTACGACGGGGTGGACAACAACGCCTACACCAACGTGATGGCGGTGTGGGTGATCGTGCGGGCCCTGGACGCCCTGGACGCCCTACCCCTGCGCGACCGGCTCGACCTGATGGAGACCCTGGGTATCCGCGGCCGCGAACTGGATCTGTGGGACGAGGTGAGCCGGCGCATGTACGTGCCGTTCCACTCGCCCGACGGGACATCCGGGCCCAGCGTCATCAGCCAGTTCGAGGGGTACGCCGAACTGCTGGAACTGGACTGGAAGGGCCTGCGCGCGCGATACGGCGACATTGCGCGCCTGGACCGGATACTCGAGGCCGAGAACGACAGCGTCAACCGGTACAAGGCCTCCAAGCAGGCCGACGTGCTGATGCTGCTCTACCTGCTGTCGGCCGACGAGTTGCGGGAGTTGTTCGCACGCATGGGGTATCGGTTCACCCCCGAGCAGATTCCGGCGACGGTGGACTACTACGCCCACCGCACTTCGCACGGGTCGACGCTCTCGGGTGTGGTGCATGCCTGGGTACTCGCCCGCGGCAACCGCGACCGGGCGATGCGCTACTTCCAGCAGGTGCTGATGTCGGATGTCCTCGACATCCAGGGCGGCACCACGGCCGAGGGCATCCACATCGCCGCGATGGCCGGCAGCATCGATCTGCTGCAGCGCTGCTTCACCGGTCTGGAGACCCGCGCGGACCGGCTGATCCTCAACCCGATGTGGCCGGAAAGTCTTGGGTCGCTTCGGATGCCGATCTACTACCGGGGATACCGGATGCATCTGACGATCAAGGGTCGCAGCGCGGAGCTGAGCGTCGACCCCGCCGATCACCCGCCGGTGGAGATCGAGTGCCGCGGCCGGGTGGAAGCGCTGACGCCGGGGACCACGCTGTATTTCGGCTAGCGCCGCAACGGCGGATCCGCCTGATCACCCCGCGAGATTGACCCTGGCGTCCCATCCAGGTTCGGGCGGCAACCACTCGGTGACCTCGGTCAGCGGGCGCCGCGGCGCTGCGGGCAATGGGTCGGCGTGCACCGGCGCCCAGCCGACCCGCACCAGCATTTGCGGATAACCGCTCGCGCCGAACACCTCGGTCCGCACCGCCTCGCGGGTCTCGATGATCTCCAGCGGCTCGCTGATCGGGCAGGTCGCCAGGCCCATCGCCGTGGCCGACAGCAGCACCAGGCTGGTGACCTCCCCCGCCCGCAGCCGGGCCAGGTCGTCGTCGGTCTCGGTGCCTAGGGCCACCACCACGCCGTTGTCGTCCTCCGCGGACGTCTCCGACGGCTGGGCCAGCGCGGGTCCGGCGAACGAACGCGCCGGAATCGGCGAAGCCGGTTCGGAATCGGGAGTGTTGCGGGCCGGCACGCCGGCCACCGATCCATGGCGTCCGCTCCACGCGCTCAACTCGGCCGCATACTCGGCGTCGGCGCCGTGCCGGGACACCGACTCGGCGACGATGGACTTCAACTCGGGGATGAGGTCGATCTGCCGCAGCATCACCCCGGCCCGCGCGGCGCGGGCGCCCATCAGGGCGATATCGCCCCACGGCACCGGCCAGGAGCTGTAGATCCTTCGGTCGGTGCGGCGCCGGCCGATCGCCGCGGCCAGCATGAAATCCAGTTCCCCGGGCGTCTGGGGGACGACGGTGATGACAGCCAGGTGATCAGGGTCGGCCGGCTGGGGCAGCCGTTGGATCTTGGCGCTGAGGCCCGTGGCCGCCAGCGCCACGGTGCAGTGGTGCAACGCCGCTCCGCAACTGACCAGCATGTTGCGCCGGTCGGGATCGGCGCGTCGAAGATGCCGACTGGGATCGGCGTAGAGGCTCAGACCGTGCGGACCGACCCGCCAGCGCCAGGGTTGGGTGTTGTGCAGTGAGGGGGCCTGGGTCGCCATGGCCAGCACCGCGCGGATCGTCGCAGGGTCGAGGAAACTCAAGCTTCGCCCCTCCGTCCTGGGCCGATGACACCGTCGATGACACTGTCGCTGACGGTGGACTCCCCCGGACAGGGAAATAAGTCCTCAGCTGTAGGGACTTGCGCTCCCTGAGCGGCCGGCTACACCGGGTTGAACTCGGCGATCAACCACCGGTCCCCGCTCTTGACCATCGTCACCATCACGGTGCTGGTGGCCAGGGCCGGCGTCGGCCGGTCCTTGCTGGTCGTCACCTGGTTGACGAAGACCAGGATGTCGGCCCTGTCGGGGCGCATCTGCGAGACGGCGGCGCGGGCGACGTTGGCCTCGGTCTTGACGCCCTTTTGTTTGGCCGCCGGGGTGACCACCTTCGCGGTGAAATCGGAGTAGTAGTCGAGGAATTGGCCGGTCAGGTGCGATTTCGCGGTGGCGAGGTCGTTGTCGAGGGTTTCCGGCGAGTAGGACAGCGCGGCCTCGATGCCCTCCTTGGCCTCGGCCACCACCTGCTGCTGAGCCTCGGCGCCGGTGAGTTGGTCGGGCCGGAAGATCCACCAGTACACCGAGCCCGCGGCCAGCGCCGAGACCACCACGAGCCCGAGGGCGCCGACCGCAACCCGACGCTGACGGCACCAGGCCAGCACCTGCTGTGCCCGGCCGGCCGGGCTCGCCGGCGGCACGGCGATGTCAACAGCCTCAGGGGTGCCGGCGGTCTCGGTGACCCCGTCGGTCTCGGTGACCCCGTCGACCTCGGACGACTCCGTCGGCTCCACCGGATCCCCCTTCGGCTCCTCGCTGGTCGTCACGGCACGAACTCCACATCCGACATCTTGCACTGCTCGCCGTCGCGCTTCACCGTCACACTGATCCGAAACGGGCGGGGGTCCTGCCGGGCACCGCTGACGTTGGTGACCTCGGAGGTGGCCGCGATCAGGACCACCGCCTGGTCGCCGTCGACCCGCTCCAGTGCCGCAACGGTGACCGACCCCTTGGTGACGGCTTGGGAGTCCTGCGCCGTCTTGACGAAATCGTCTGCGCTGCGGGCGAAGTCGTCGTGGAACTGGCCGGTGGACAGGTCCAGGACGCGTTGCACATCGGCGCGGGCATCGGTGTGCTCGATGGACAGCAGTGCCACGATGCCGTCGCGGGCGGCGTCGACGAAACGGCGATCCCCGGCGCGCTGCGCGGAGACCCTGCCGTGCTGCCACAGCATCAGGGCGGTCAGGGTCAGCGCGGCGGCGGTCAGCAGGGCGGCCAGGGCCAGCCCTGCCGTCTGCCGCGTCCGTGCGCGCGTGGGCCCCAGGGCATCGGGTCCGGGGGCATCGGGTCCGGGGGCATCGGGTTCGGGGGCATCGGGTCCGGGTTCGGGTTCGGGTTCGGCCGTCTCGCCGTCGGCCGCGTCCACACGCACCTCGTCGGCCCTGGCCCGGGCTCGCGCGGCCTCGGCCAGTGCGTCGGCTTCGGCCGCCTCGGCCTCGGCGAGTTCGGCCACCATGTCAGCCACCGCGGGTTGCGCCCCGTCGCCAAGACGGTCCGGGGGTTCGCCACCCATGCAGCCGAACACCTCCTCCGCCAACAAACCTCTGCGATCTTAGACGGCGCGAACACGCCTCTCAGTGGACCGCGAACATGCCATGCTCACCCTATGCGGCGCGCTGCGATCGGTCTCCGGCTAGGTTCTGGCCTGGCGCTGACGGCCGCCACGGTCGCGGTTCCGGGGCTCGCGGCGGCCGAGGGCCCGGTCCTGCACGAGGTCACCTACACCGTCTACACCGACACCCCGTTCCCCGCCGACATCTACTACCGGGACACCGACCCGCCCAACTTCGCCGACTACAGCCACAACCCGTACATGTTCAGCCCCAAGATCGAGGCCGACCTCGGCCCCGGTCAACCGTGGATCCTGACCGTGCGCCTGGCCAACCCGGAGTACTGGGCGATGGTGACCGCCACCAGTGGGCTCTCCCCCAACCCGCCGACCTTCCACTGCACGCTGGCCGTCGACGGCGCGGTGTTGGTGAGCAATTCCGGCGCCAAGGGCGCCCTGTGCTCGCTGCGGCACTGGTAGAGCCTCAGGCGTCCCCGCGCACCCACACCGCCCGCTGGTTGGCGAACGAGCAGGTCAGAAACAGGCCGTCGGGTGCCTGAGCCACCGAATTCTCGTATCCGGTGCAGCTGGAGTCGAGGTCCTTGACGCCCACCATGGGCAGTGAGCGGAAATAGCGGGGCTCGTAGCGCCGCGGTGAGCCGCAGAACACCAGCCTGCCCCAGGACGTCGTGCCGAAAACGTAGAACGCGGTGTCCGAGCACGGCGCGCCGAGGACGACTCCCCCGGTGATGCCCGGGGTGCAGAACGCGTCATTGCACTCGTCGGCCGCCGCCGGTCCGGGAGCGACGAACCCGACCGCCGCCAGCGCGGCGGCGGCTAGGGTCAAGCGCACCGTCGATCGCACTGTTTTACTGTCGCATACCGGATCCGCCGCGGTCCGGCAGATTCGGTAACCCGCTTCGGCGCGCTAACGTGCGCTGGGCGCTAGTTATCGCACCGAACATTTTCCGTGCCGAACATCAGGAGGTGTGGTGGAAGAACTGGCCCGCGCCGAGGACGAGGCCGCGGCCGCCGAGGCCCGCGCGGAAGCCGCCCGGGCCCGAGCCGAGGAGTTGCGGCGGCGGATCGCGCAGGCCGGTGCGGCCGACGAGGGCGCGATCGAAGTACCCGAGACCGTCGACGCCGACGCGGCCGTCGCCGACGTGGGGGCCGGCGCCGCCGCCCTCCCGCCGCCACCGGCGCCGTCGACACCGCTGCTGCCGGTCGCCGCGGTGGGCATCGCCGCGCTGCTGACGGCCGGCCTGCTGGCCGGGACCGGGTACATGGTCTGGCAGCACCAGAAGAGCAGTCAGCACCGCCACGATGCTGCCGAATTCTCCGCCGCCGCACGCCAGGACGTCATCAATCTGATGTCCATCGACTACAACACCGCCGAGGACAGCGTGCAGCGGGTGCTCGACGGCTCGACCGGTCGGTTCCGCGCCAATTTCGCCGATACCGCAGACGATTTCGTCAAGGCCCTCAGGGACGAGAAGATCGTCACCAGAGCCACCGTCAACGACACTGCGGTGGAGTCCATGACCGCCGACTCCGCGGTCGTACTGGTCTCGGCCACCTCCCAGCGGGAGGGGCCCAAAGCACCCAAGGATCAGCAGGAGCCGCGCCTCTGGCGGGTGGTGGTGAGCCTCGAACGGGACGGCGGGCAGATCAAGATGTCCGGCGTCGACTTCGTCTGACCGTGCCGGCGTTCACCGGAGCGGACCGGTCCCAACCGCACTGGCGTCGGTTCGCCGCGGCGTCGGCGGCCCACGGCGCACCGACCGGCGGCTATCCGGAACTGTGGCAGTGGTCGGTGGACAACCCCGCGCGGTTCTGGCGCGCGGTCTGGGACTACTTCGAGATCCCGGCCGCCACCGCGCCCGGCCCCGGCGACACCGGGGTGCTGGCCGGTTCGGCGATGCCCGGCGCCCGGTGGTTCCCCGGCGTCACGCTGAACTACGTCGACCAGGTGCTGCGGCATGCCGGCAGTCCCGGGGCCGCGGTGGTGGGCATCGACGAAGACGGCGGCCGCACGGTCATCGACTGGTCGGCGCTGCCGGGGCGGGTCGGCGCGGTGGCCGCCGAATTGCGTCGCCTGGGCGTGCGGGCCGGTGACGGCGTGGTCGCCTATCTGCCCGACATCGCCGAGGCCGTCATCGCCTTTCTGGCGACCGCGGCGGTCGGCGCGGTGTGGTCCTCCTGCGGGCAGGACTACGCCCCGGAGGGTGCGGCGGCGCGACTGGGCCAACTGGAGCCCAAGGTGCTGTTCAGCTGCGACGGCTACCGGTTCAACGGCCGCTGGATCGACAAGCGCGCCGACACCGCCGAACTGCTGGGACTCTTACCCGGCACACCTGAACTCGTGTTGCTCGACAGCGACGCCTACCGGGCGCTCGCGGCCGAGCCGGTGGCACCCGAGGTCACCCCGGTGCCGTTCGACCATCCGCTGTGGGTGCTGTTCACCTCGGGGACCACCGGCCGGCCCAAGGGCATTGCCCACGGCCATGGCGGAGTGGTGCTCGAACACCTGAAAGCCGCTGTGCTGCATGCGGATCTGGGCGCCGGCGACGTCTTCTTCTGGCACACCGCGCTGAGCTGGATGATGTGGAACTTCCGCGTCAGCGGGCTGCTGTGCGGCGCGACCGTGGTCGGCTACAGCGGCCATCCGATGTACCCCGACGCCGACCGGCTGTGGCAGCTGGTGGCCGACGAAGCGGTCACCTACTTCGGCACCAGCCCGGGACAGCTGCTGGCCTCCCGCAAAGCGGGTCTGCACCCGGGCCGCCGGCATGACCTGAGCCGGCTGCGCGCCCTGGGCAGCACCGGCTCGCCGCTGCCGGGAGACCTGTTCGAGTGGGTCAAAGCCGAGGTGGGTGCGGGCGTGGAGGTGTCCTCGATCAGCGGGGGCACCGATGTGGTGACCGCGTTCGCCGGCGGGACGACCGGGGTGCCGGCCGCACCGGGCGAGTTGGCGACCCGCTATCTCGGAGTGGATCTGCACAGCTGGTCGCCGGGCCGGGAGCCGCTCGTCGGCGAGGTGGGCGAGATGGTGATCACGTCGCCGATGCCGTCGATGCCGGTCGGTTTCTGGGACGATCCGGACGGAAAACGTTACCGGGCAGCCTATTTCGACCATCAGTGGGACGACGGACCGGCGCCCGGGGTGTGGCGGCACGGCGACTGGGTGACCCTGACCGAGGGCGGCTCACTGGTGATCCACGGCCGCAGCGACGCCACCCTGAACCGGCACGGGATCCGGATGGGCTCGGCCGATATCTACGAGGTGGTCGAAGGACTCGACGCGGTCAGTGAGGCGTTCGTGGTGGGGGTCGACGGACCCGGCGGCGCCTACTGGATGCCGCTGTTCGTCACTCTGGCCGAGGGTCATGCGCTGGACGACGACCTGATCGACACCATCTGCACCGCGGTCCGCACCCGGCTCTCGCCGCGGCATGTGCCCGACG
This sequence comes from uncultured Actinomycetes bacterium, assembly GCA_903884065.1. Classification (GTDB taxonomy): domain Bacteria; phylum Actinomycetota; class Actinomycetes; order Mycobacteriales; family Mycobacteriaceae; genus Mycobacterium. The sequence goes on from CAISDL010000139.1 coordinate 18,426, forward strand.
AGGTCATCGCGGCCCCGGGCATCCCGCACACCCGGACCGGCAAGAAGCTCGAGGTGCCGGTGACCGCGATCATGGCCGGACACTGCGAGGTTTCGCTGGATCCGCGCGCGATCGACCGGCCCGACCTGATCGAGTGGTACCGGGAGCGGGGGAAGGCACACCGATGGACATGAATCAGCCTGCGCTGCAACGCATTCACCACACCGCGATCATCTGCTCGCACTACGAGCGTTCCAAGGAGTTCTACACCGGGGTGCTGGGTCTGTCCGTGGTCGACGAGAACTACCGCGCGGCGCGCGGCTCCTGGAAGCTCGACCTGGCCCTGCCCGACGGCGGCCAGATCGAACTGTTCTCATTTCCCGATCCCCCGCCGCGTCCGAGCCGTCCGGAGGCCTGCGGCCTGCGCCATCTGGCGTTCGCCGTGGATGACGTGTCGGAGTGGGCGACGTATCTGCAGTCCCGGGGTGTATTCGTGGAACCGATACGGACCGACGAGTACACCGGCGGAAGATTCACGTTCTTCGCCGACCCCGATGGACTGCCGTTGGAGCTCTACGAGCGTCAGTAGCCTGGAGCGATGACTGGTTCGTCGCCGTCCGCACCCACGGTCTTCATCTCCGGAGCCGCCGCCGGCATCGGCCGGGCCACCGCGCTGGCCTTCGCCCGGCGCGGCTACCGGGTGGGCGCCTATGACATCGACCTGGCCGGGCTGGCCTCCCTGCGCGAGGAGATCACCGCCCGCGGCGGCGATGTGGCGATCGGTCAGCTCGACGTCACCGACGCCGGCGACTGGGCACAGCACTTGGAGGCGTTCACCGGCCGCTCACGACGGCTGGACATCCTGGTCAACAACGCCGGCATCCTGAGTTCCGGCCGCTTCGAGGAGATCCCGCTGGACACTCAGCGGCGGATCGTGGACGTCAACGTCTGGGGCGCGATGGCCGGCTTGCACACGGCCTTCCCCTACCTGCGCGACACCCACGGCGCCCAGGTGGTGAATCTGTGCTCGGCCTCGGCGCTCTACGGCCAGCCCGAACTGGCCACCTACTCGGCCACCAAGTTCGCCGTCCGCGGACTGACCGAGGCGCTGGAACTGGAGTGGCGGCACTACGGAATCCGGGTGATCGCCATGTGGCCGCTGTTCGTGCAGACCGCGATGGTCGACGGTATGGAGACGCACAGCACCAAGCGCATGGGTATTCACCTCAGCTCCGAGGACGTCGCCGAGGAGATCTACGACGCGACCCGTCCGAGCAGACGCTTTCTGCCGAAGGTGCACTACCCGGTGGGCCGCCAGACCAAGGTGGTGGCCATCGCGTCCCAGGTGATGCCCAACTGGGCGGCCCGTCTGCTGAACAAGACGGTGACGGGGACCTGACCCCCCTGCCTCAGCCGACGGGGCGCGGCCCGCGCGGCGGCTGCTGATTCTGGACGAACGACGAGCACAGTCCGATGTTGCTGGCGATGCACGGCTGGCCGTTGATGATCGGCGTGCTGACCGGTGCCAGGCACTGGGCGGTGTAAGGGTTCGGAACGAACCCGGGAGCACAGCCCTGCGCGTCGGCGACCGGCGCGAAGGTGACAGCGCCAGCCGCGAGTGCGCCGCAGCACCCCGCGATCAGGACCCGCCGAACCCGCGCCATCAGGACATCCTCACTTTGCTGGCCGCCTTCCAGGGTACGCGTAGGATTCCGGCCATGACTGAACCGCAGCGGGACATCGAGAACCGCATGCCGGACTATCCGACCGCACCTGGCGTTCCGGTGGCCGGGCCCGCGTCGACCCCTCGCTGGATCGCTCCCGTCGCCCTGCTGCTGTCGCTGCTCGCGGTCGCCGCGGCGGGCTGGTCGCTGTTCAAACCGGCACCGCGCGCCGACGCCACACCTGCGGTCTTCACCGCTGCCGCGGTGGACGACCCCAAGACCGCAGCCTGCTCGGCCGCCTCCCTGGTGGCCACCGGGGTCATGCGTCAGTCGCAGGTCAATCTCGGGCCGGAACCGGCCGCCCTGGAGACCGTCGCCGCCAATACCCGCCTGGCGATGACCGGCGGTGCGACCTATCTTCGCGAGACGGTGCCGTCGAACACCCCGCCGGAGCTGGCCGAGCCGATCGCCACCCTGGCCACCCAGTTGCAGGACGCCGCCCAGCACTTCTTCGTCGGGCAGACCAGTAACGATCCCGAACAGGCCGGCCGACTCGACGCGGCGGGCGCGACGACCAAGAAGATCGCCGATCTGTGCAAGTGACGGCGTGCCCGTGATGCGCATCATGCTCGGGGCCGTCAGCGCCGGCCTGATGATCCTCACCGCCACTCCGGCGGCGGCTGAGCCCGCCCCGGCGCCGGATCCGGTTCTCATCGTTCCGGAGCAACAGGTCGCGCCGAGTCCGTTGGGCGCCTTCACCGGTGACCCCCTGGCTGCGGCCGCCCTGCTGATGCCGCAGAACTTCGGAATGCCGACCGCCGGCCAGATCTCGCCTTACGCGCTGGGTTCGAACCCGCCGAGCCCCTTTGCCCGTATCGACGCCTTCCAGGGGGCGCACGCGCTGGTGCACGGGGGCATCGGGCAGATGCCCGCCGACCAACTGGGCCAGCCCCTGCCGGGCACCGCACCGCCGCCGGGAACCGCCGTCCCACCAGGACTGGTGCAGTATCTGCCCGAACCCGCGCCTGCGGCGCCGGCCGTCCCACTCCTGCCACCGCCCGCTCCACAGAACTGAGCCGCCCCCGAGAGGTAGTTTCCATGACAGCACGCCCGACGGTGCTGATCGCCGTCGCCTCGACGGCACTGTTCTGCGCGACCCCGGCGCAGGCCGCGCCCGGCGAGCCGACGCCGCCGCCCCCTCCCCCGCTACCGGCGACCGAGTTCGTCCCGCAACCGGCCGGTATCGGAAATGTGTTGGGGCAGAGCGGATCCCAGCCTGCCGGGCTGTTCGGGCTACCGGATTTGTCGGGCTACGGCAGCAACCTCCTACTGGGCCAGACCCCCGGCCCGGTGATACCGGGGGCACCGGCCACGGCGGTCGTGCCCAACCTGAACGCGTTCAATCCGGAGTACCTGCTGGGCCAGAACGCGACCCCCGCCGCCCCGGGCGACGGCGCACCGGCACCCGGACTGGGACCCGACTCCGACAGTCCGGACACCGGCCGGATCGCCTTCCTGCGCCGCCTCTATGAGATGTATCAGGCCGGAGCGCTCAAGGGCTCCATGCTGGGTCAGCAGTCACCGGAGGAATTCGCCGACCAAGCCGTCACGGCACCGCCGCCGACCGGTTGAGCAGCACATCTGCTGTTAGCGTCGTCGCACCGATGACTGAGATCGCTCCGCAGCCTACGGTTCGAGGACGCCGCCCCACCACGCGAGCGTGAACCCGTTGGCGCCGCTGACGCAACTCAGCGAGCCCTGGTAGCCCACGGCGCACCACGCGTCGCCGTTGACCAGACGGTGGCCCTCGGGCAGGTCGCCGACATCGCGGGTGAAAGTCGGTGCGTCGGATTGGACGTACCGGGCGGGCTCCCGTGGGCTGACCACGGTCTGATTGGCGCCCGGTGGCGGTGGCGGGCAGCGCAGGTCACCGCAACCGGGCCCGGCCCCTCCCCACGGATCCAAGGGAACGTGGTCACACCCGATCGTGCCGTCGGGCCCGATCCCGCATCCGTATTGCCCGGCTCGCGAGCCGTCTGCCTTGGGCCCGGTGGAACCGGCCTGGTAGAAGAAGGGCCTGAAGAAGACCCACCCGGGGTCGCCGGGACTGGTGAAATTCCCCTGCGCCATCGGCCATGTCTGCGGGGGCTGGCCCGCGCAGGAGTTCTCGGCACTGGGCACCGGATCGCATCCGCCGGGATCGGCGGCCGCGGTCGGCATCACTGCCAGGGCCGCGGCGAGGGCCATCACGGACGACAGCCTCAGCGCCGTCACCGCATTCAGCGAGTTGGACATCACCCCTCCTCTCCAGCCCTCCCTGCGAGGGTCGTTCTCCGGCGATCGTTCCACGATTGCCGTGGGCTGCATACCGCCACGTCGCGAGCCGAAGACCGGTTGTGCGCCCACGCTCGGATAAGTTCGGACCGTGCGAGTCGACGATGACGCCGAGGAACGAGGCGGAGGAGGAGCGAAAAAATCGGTCCTGCGCGTCGACGGACGCGAGGTCACCGTCGCGGGCGACCTGCTGGCGCCGCTGGCCCGTCGCACCACCGACATCGTCCGACTGGCGCTGGCGACGCTGTTCCTGGCGATCGTCATCTTCAGCTCACTGATCACCCGCAGCGACTGGGTCGGCCTGGAGAAGTCCATCTCCCGGATCGTCGGGGTACTCACCCCGGCCCAGTCCAACATCGTCTATCTCGTCTACGGCATCGTCATCGTCGCGCTGCCGTTCGTCATTCTCGTCGGGCTGATCGCCGGCCGGCAGTGGAAGTTGTTGGGCGCCTATGCCGCTGCCGGTTTCATCGCACTACTGGCGCTGTCGATCACCGGCGAGGGCATCACCGCGCCGCGCTGGCACTTCGACCTGTCCGACCGGCTGTCGACCACGCTGTCACAGTTCCTCGACGACCCGCGCTGGATCGCCATGCTGGCCGCGGTCCTGACGGTGTCGGGCCCGTGGCTGCCCGCACGCTGGCGACGCTGGTGGTGGGGACTGCTCCTGGCCTTCGTGCCGATTCACCTGGTGGTCAGCGCCGTGGTGCCGGCCCGCTCCCTGCTGGGCCTGGCGGTGGGCTGGTTCGTCGGGGCCCTGGTGGTCCTGGTGGTGGGCACCCCCGCACTCGAGGTGCCCCTGGACGGGGCCGTGCGCGCTCTGGCCCGGCGCGGCTTCGTCACCGACGCCCTGAGGGTGGTGCGGCCCGGTGGCCGCGGACCGCTGGAACTGACGGCCACCGATTCCTCGGGCCGGGACGCCGTCGTCGAACTCTACGGGCCGAACCAGCGCAGCGGCGGGGCGCTGCGGCAGTTCTGGCGCTGGGTTGCGTTGCGCGACAAGGAGACCGCCCCACTGCAGATGTCGCTGCACCGGGCCGTCGAGCATCGCGCCCTGATGACGATCGCCGTCGGCGACCTCGGTATCGCCAACACCGCCACCCTGACCCTGGCCGGCCTGGAACGGGGCTGGACCGTGTTCGCCCACAGCCCGCCGCGCGGCACGCTCCTGGAGCATCTCTCCGACGAGGATTCGGTTGCCGCGGTGTGGAATTCGCTCAGCGCGCTGCACGGCCACCAGATCGCGCACGGTGACCTGCGCGCCACCGAGATCTCCGTCGACGGCGACACCGGGCTGTTCGGCGGCTTCGGCAACTCCGAATACGGCGCCCCCGACGAGCAACTGCAGTCCGATGTCGCGCAACTGCTGGCCACGACGACCGACCGGTTCGGCGCCAAGGCCGCGGTGCAGGCCGCCATCGGGGCCCTGGGCACCGACACCGTGCTGGCCGCGTCGCGGCGGCTGACCCGTTCGGCGATGCCGGCCCGGATCAGCAAGAGCCTGAGCGACCCGAAATCCGTCCTGGCCTCGGCGCGCGACGAGGTCAAATTGCAGACCGGGGCGGCGGCGATCCAGACCGAGACCATCACCCGCTTCACCCGCAAGCAGATCATCCAGCTGGTACTGCTGGTGGCCCTGGTCTACGTCGCCTACCCGTTCATCAGCACGGTGCCGACCTTCCTCTCCGAACTGCGCACCGCGAACTGGTGGTGGGCACTACTCGGACTCGCGGTCTCGGCGATGACCTATGTCGGGGCGGCCGCCGGACTGTGGGCGTGTGCGTCGGAGATGGTCTCCTTCCGCAACGTGCTGATCATGCAGTTCGCCAACACCTTCGCCGCCACCACCACCCCGGCCGGGGTCGGCGGACTGGCGCTCAGTACCCGGTTCCTGCAGAAGGCCGGCCTGGGCACGGTCCGGGCCACCGCGGCGGTCGCCGTGCAGCAGGCCGTGCAGGTGATCACCCACGTGGCCCTGCTCATCTTCTTCTCCGTCGCGGCCGGCGCCTCGGCCGACCTGTCGCACTTCGTGCCCAAGCTCACCGTGCTTTACCTCATCGGCGGGGTGGCACTCGGCGTGATCGGGGCGTTCCTGTTCGTGCCCAAGCTGCGCCACTGGCTGGATACCGCGGTGCGGCCCAAGATCAACGAGGTGGGCGGCGACCTCGTCGAGTTGGTGCGCGAGCCCAAGCGATTCGCGATCATCGTATTGGGTTGCGCGGGAACGACTCTCGGTATGGCCCTGACGCTCTGGTGCAGTATCGAGGCGTTCGGCGGCGGCACCACGTTCGTCACCGTCACCGTGGTGACGATGGTCGGCGGAACCCTGGCCTCGGCCGCGCCGACCCCGGGCGGTGTCGGCGCGGTGGAGGCGGCACTGATCGGCGGCCTCGCGGCTTTCGGCGTCCCGACCGCGGTCGCCGTGCCCTCGGTGCTGCTCTACCGGGTCCTGACGGTATGGCTACCGGTCTTCGCGGGCTGGCCGATCATGCGCTGGCTCACCAACAGAGACATGATCTAAGGAGAGGAGTGGCGTGAACCCCGACGTCATGAATGGGAATTCGTGGCACGACCTGAGCGGACACGTCGCCCTGGTGACCGGAGGCAACAGCGGCATCGGCAAAGGCATGGCCCGCGGCCTGCACAATGCCGGTGCGGCAGTGGCGATCTGGGGCACCAACGCCGGCCGCAACGACGACACGGTGGCCGAACTTTCCGATGGCGGGGCGCCCGTCGCCGCGTTCACCGTCGACGTCAGCGACGAGGATGCGGTGGCCCGCGGGACTGCCGCCACACTGGAGCGATTCGGCCAGATCGACGCCTGCTTCGCCAACGCCGGGGTGCCCGGACGGCCCACACCGATCGACGCCATGAGCACTGCGGAGTGGCGGCGGGTGATGGCGGTCAATCTCGACGGGCAGTTCTTCACCGTGCGGGCGGTGACCGCACATATGAAGTCCCGGCGCACCGGTTCGATCGTCTTCACCAGCAGTGTCTCGATGAGCGACGGCCTGCCGTTCTCCATCCACTACGCCGCCGCCAAGGCGGGACTGGCGGCCATGGCGCGCGGACTGGCGGTGGAACTGGCGCGTGACGGAATCCGGGTCAACGCCATCGTGCCGGGCTGGACCAAGGCGGCGATGACCGAGGACCTGCTGGACTCCCCCGCCGCGCAGGCGAAGATCCTGCCTCGAGTTCCGCTGCGGCGCTGGGGAACTCCGCAAGACTTCGAGGGACTGGCCGTGTGGCTCGCCGGCTCTGGCTCGGGGTACTTCACCGGACAGACCGTGGTGCTCGACGGGGGCTACACCGTCTTCTGATCGGCCCGTCTCCGAGCTGGAGCGTCCAGACTGACGGTCCCATCAGAACGGCTGGGTCGGCAGTAACGGCAGTAACGGCAGGACGGGCGGCAATGCCGGCCTCGGCGGGTCCGGCGGCACGGCCCCCTCCGGGACAGAGCGGGCCGCTTTCGTTCTCCCCTGTTGCCACTCCCAGTGCCCAGCAAAGCCGCCAAGGGACCTTTGGCCCTAAATTCGCACAATTCGACATCCCAGCGCCCCGAAGTCTGGTTTTCAGGAAACAAGTCTGCAACGATCCGATCACGCGGACGTTAACGCCTGTCAGAACCACGGGTGTGCACACGGATTCGTTTTCCTGCAAAGGAATTCGATTTCACGGAGTGAGCTGCGGAATCTAGATCGCCAAAATCGTCGGAAGGTCCTGGGGGCAATGAACACATCAACGAACGACAACGGCAACGTGAAGGCAGCTGCGACGGCCGGGGGACGCCACCGTCGCCCGAAGGCCCCCGCAAACCCGCTTCGCCCGATCGTGTTCGGCCGGTCGGTGACGCCGTCGACGGCCCCGGGCTATGCCCGCTACGTGGGCCGAGTGGGGGCGTTGGCCGTGGCGTTGGGTGTCGGCGCGGCGGTCGCGTCGATGCCGATGGCCTATGCCGATCGCCAGGGGTCTGATGGTTCGACGGGGACGTCGGCGTCGGGGTCCTCCGATAGCGCGTCGACCAAGAGTCCGGCCCGCGGATCGCATACGGGCGCCCGTGGCGGTGCCGATGCGCAGGCGCCGGAATCTGCTCCCGACCCGGCCGATGTACCCGATCTGTCCACCCTTCCGGACGCCTCGCCGGCCCCCTCGCGTGGCGGTTCGTCGGCGGCGACCGATCCCGCGCCGAGCGCCGACGTCCCGGCCGCGGGCAGCGATTCCCCCACATCTGATGCGGGCCGCGGTTCGGCCTCTGCCGGAAACGACGGCTCGGCGGGGGCCTCGGCTCCCAATCGCGGGCGTCATCGTTCCGAGAGCCTTCCTGTTGTGGATTCCGGTGTGGTGGTGCCGCCGGCGGCGTCGACGGTCCCGGGTGGTGCGGCGCGTGTTGAGGTCCCGGTGATCTCGGCGCCGGTTGTTGTCAAGAACGAGTCCCCGGTTGCGGCGGCTTCGGTGGTGGTGAGTGTTCCGGCGGCGGCGGCTGTTCCGGCGGGGGCGGCTGTTGCTGCTGCGGCGGCGGCGCCGGTGATGTCGGCGGCGCCGGCGGCGGCGGGAACTGTTGGTGGTGTGGGTTCGGGGTTGTTGTCGTGGTTGAGCGGTGGTTCCGGTGGTGGTGCGCCGGGGGCTGCGCCGTTGGCGTGGACCGCGGCGGCGTTCACCCGCCGGGAGTTGGGTGGTTCGGGGTCGACGAAGGCGGCGGCGGCCACGATCGGTAGTGGTCAGTTGTTCGCGGGGTTGGGCAAGGCCTCGGCGACGGGGTCGTTCAAGTTGTTCGGTAACGGCACCGCTGACAACCCCAATGGCGGGGTCCTGATCGGTAACGGGTTCACGTATACGAAGTACGAGGGTGCGTGCACCACGGGTGCGTGCGCCGGCGGCAAGGGTGGTCTGCTGGGCAACGGCGGCGGCGGGTTCGCCGGTGGTGTCGGCGGGTCGGCGGGCTGGTTCGGTAAGGGCGGTGCCGGTGGTGCCGGGGTGTTGTCGGTCAATGCCGGTGTCGGTGGCAGCGGCGGCACGGGTGGTTTGTTCTGGGGCAGTGGTGGTGCCGGCGGTTCCGGCGCTAATGGTGTCAGTGCCGGGGCGGCCGGGGCCAAGGGCGGCAACGGCGGTAACACCGGTCTGCTCTCGGGGTTCGGCGCCGGCGGTAAGGGTGGTGCCGGCGGTAACGGCGCTAACGGCAGTGCGGGGGTCGCCGCGGCGGTGGCCGGGGGTTCCGGGGGTAACGGCACCGCCGGCGGTGCCGGTGGTGCCGGTGGTTCCGGCGGTAACGGCGGGTGGCTCTTCGGTGAGGGCGGCGGCGGCGGTACCGGCGGCAAGGGCGGTATCGGTGGTGGCGGCGGTGCCGGGTCCAACGGTGCCGACGCGGTCGCGGCCGGGGCAACCGGCGGTAACGGCGGCGGCGGCGGCAACGGCGCTCTCGGTGGTGCCGGCGGCGCCGGTGGTGACCGGGGCACCGGACGGATCCTGTTCCTGATCCCCAACCGTGGGCTGGGCGGCAACGGTGGCGACGGCGGCCTCGGCGGCGGTGCGGGCACTCCCGGTGACGGCGGCCGCGGCGCGAACGGCAACGCGGTCACCGTCGATGGCGGTGCCGGCGGCAAGGGCGGTAACCCGGGTTCGGTCGGCGGCGGCGGGACCGGCGGTCTGGCCGGCGGTGCCGGCGGGGTCAACGGCGCCAATGGCGGTTCCGGGGCCACGGTGAGCGGTCCGGCCGGTAACGGCGGCGCCGGTGGTAACGGCTTCAACGCGGTCCTGGCCGGCGCGACCGGCGGTAAGGGCGGCAACGGCGGTGACGGCGGCGCCGTCGGCAACGGCGGGGCCGCCGGTAACGGCGGGACCGGCGCGGCCGGGCGAAACGGCGACAACGGTGTGCTCTCGGGTGCCTCGGGCACCAACGGCGACGCCGGCGGCAACGGCGGCGCCGGCGGTGTCGGCGGTAAGGGCGGCACCACCACGGGCAACGGCGGCGCCGGTGGTCTCGGCGGCGCCGCCGGAGGCGGCGGTAACGGCGGCAACGGCGCCCTGGGCGCCGACGCGGTCCTGCCCGGCGCGGACGCCCAGACCGGTGGGTCCGGTGGCGGCGGCGGCACCGGCGGCA
>CAISDL010000140.1 GCA_903884065.1 uncultured Actinomycetes bacterium
ACATGTTGATGGTGTTCCTGACGACAAGCTATGCAATCGTGGCGTTCCACGCGGTCAACGTCGGGCGTATCGCATCGATGTACCGCACCCTGTGGGCGTCGCACAGACTCCGCTATCTGCAACTGAACATCGCCCAGCTGGTGGCCTGGATCGGCGGATTCCTGATCCCGATCTACTTCTCGCCGTCATCGCTTCTGGTGTCGGGTATGAGTGTCACCAGCCTCTGCGGCTGCATGTCGATCTATGTCACTAGCAGGCGCAGGTCGGCGCTTGTCAACGGCGTTCTGCTGGCATTGAACCTGCTGCTGTTCTATCTGCTCTACCTCAATGTTTACCGAGGGTGGACTTACATCGTGTTCTGCGTTTCAACCTTGTCGGTGGGCCTGGCCATGTTCGCGATCCTCCGACTCTCCAGTGACATGCAAACGGGCGGACTGACCTCATCGCAGATATTGGCTGCCAGAACGTGGTTGCTGTGGTTGATCCCGTTGGTTTACGTGATCGCCGATCGCCAGTTCGCCTCGATCACGCCGACGGTTCTTCGCGATACTGCAGTCCTCGGGCTGATGTCGCTGATTCTCCCGCTGTATTTCCTGCAGAGATCAATCGCATCGCTCGGCCCCGACAAGACCGGCATCCTTATCGGTTTCACCCCGATGGTCATCGTGGGGTTCGAATTGGTCTTCCTCAAAAGCGTCCAAGTCCCTGACGTGGTCGGGGCGGTGATACTGCCCGTGATCATTGTCGGGTTCGCGTTGTACGAACGTTCGGCTAAGCGACGGGCCTAATCTCCCCGGCGCGCGCGGCCCAGGAGTTCCGCCCACTCCGATCGCGCACCGCACACCAGTGCCGCTGCCGCCCGGCCGCACAACGCGCCGACGATATTGCCCGTCCCGTTGTAGCCGCCGAGCGCCCACACCCCGGGCCGCAACTCATCCAGAACCGGCAGCCCGTCCGGCGTGTAGCCGACAGACCCAGCCCAGCGGTTGGTCACGGGTGCCCGCACGCCCAGATGCTCCCGTAGGAAACGCTCAAGTCCCGTCTGAATCGACACCGTCGGTTCGCTCGACTCGGTCCACTCCGCCGCCTCGTCGATGTCCCGGAATCCGCCGAGCGCCACCCGCCCGTCAGGCAGTTGCTGCCAGTACTCGAACCCGTTCCGCCAGTACACCGCCCGCGGAAAACTCACCTCCGGCGCCGGCGCCGTAGCCAGCATCTGCAGCCGCGCCGTTCGCACCCGCCCGGCCAGCTCCGCCGAGAGAATCTTCTCAAGCCGCCCATCCACGGCCACGATCACGCTCTCACACTCCACAGCGCCGCCGGCCGCCGTCACACGCCCCGGCTCGATCGTCTGCACCGGCGAACGTTCGAACAGCCGCACGTCTGCCGCCTCCAGCCGGTCCGCCCACGCCCGCGCCCGCGCCAGCGGCTGGCACACGCCGTCGGTAGGCAGCAGCAGACCTTCGCCCTCGGCCCCCTGATACCACTCGACCGGAAAACCATCGGCCCGCAGCGCCGCCGCGTGGCTCCGGCAGTCTTCGAGCTCCGCGGAATCTGCCGCTATCCGCAGCGAGCCGTTCAACGCGAAGATGTCCGGCCATTCCGAGGCTTGCCGCCGGATCTCCTCCACCGTTGACCGATAGATGGCGCTCGCCGTCTCGCGCCCCAGTTGGGCGACCGTCTGGTGATAGAACTTCGCCAGCCCGGCCAACACCAAACCGCCGTTACGTCCCGCCGCACCCGCACCAACGGCGACCGCATCGACGCCCACCGCCTCCACGCCGCGCGTCAGTAACTCGTCCAACGCCGCCAGGCCCGACCCGCCGAGTCCCACGACGCACACCTGCGCGCGCACGATCCCGTTGAGCTGCTCGCGCAACGTCTCCCGCCGGTAATCCCACACCGGCACGTCCAGCACCATGCCCGGCATCGTAGATCCCCAGGGTCTTTCATCCCACGGTGGAAGGCACTGCAGCGCGGCGGTTGATTCCGGGGCGAGACCGTGATCTAGTTCCGCTGTGAATGCGTGGGAACGCGAGTACACAGGAGAGGTTTTGTCCGCCGCCGAATTCAACCGGCTGCGCTCAATCTATGAGCCTCTCGCGGAGTCGGTCCGCGCTCTGGTCGACGCCACGATCCGCACCACTGAAGACGCCGAGACCCTCGCCGCGGTGAAGAAAGACATCGACGCTGCGGTCCAGCGCCTGCGCCGGAATCAGATCGACGGCACATCCGGGGAAACGCCGATCGACGACGGCTCTTCTGTCAGCTGGGGAAATGCCGTCCGCGGGATCCGCAACGCGGTAGCTCCACCGGTGGTCTCCCGCCTTGACGAGTCCGGACGCGTGTCGGCGGATTTCCATCTCGGTGCCGCCTACGAGGGACCACCAGGCCACGTCCACGGCGGAGTGTCGGCGTTGATCCTCGACCAGTTGCTTGGAGAAGCCGCCTG
>CAISDL010000141.1 GCA_903884065.1 uncultured Actinomycetes bacterium
GATCTTGTCGACCTTCTCGGTGCCGACCGTGGGCAACGGTCGGTCGCGGATCAGCCAGCGGGTGGGCACCGCGAAGTAGGCCACCTCGTCGTGCATGTGACGGGACAGTTCGTCCTCGGTGGGCACCGGTCCGCCCGCGCGGTACACCACCACCGCGGCGAGTTCCTCGCCGAGATCCGGGTGCGGCAGGCCGACGGCGGCGGCTTCGACCACGTCGGGATGGCGCATCAGGGCAGCCTCGACGTGTGGGCAGGCGATGTTCTCCCCGCCGCGAATCACCATGTCCTTGCTTCGGCCGTCGATGAAGAGATAGCCCTCGTCGTTCAGGTGGCCGAGGTCACCGGTGCGCAGCCAGCCCTCGGAATCGACTGAGTCGTCGTCGATTCCGGCGTAGCCGAGCATCACGGTGGGGGAGCGGACGATCACCTCGCCCTTGCCGTCGCCGTCCGGATCGTCGATCCGCAACTCGACGGTCGGCAGGGCCCGGCCCACCGTCTTCGGGAAGCGCTGCAGGTCGGATCCGGTTGCCACGGTGAAGAATCCGCCGCCTTCGGTCATGCCCCACATGTTGACCATGCCGCGGCCCTGCAACTGTGGAATCCGCCGTGCCAGCCGCTCCAGCAGCACCGGCGGCACGGGCGCCCCGCCCAGCGGGAACGACCGCAGGCTGGAGAGGTCGTGGGCGTCGAAGTCGGGGTGCTCGAGTAGCCGTGCCGCCATGGTGGGCACCGCGCCCCAGCGCTCGACGCGCTCGGACTCGATCAGGCTCAGCACCTGCCCCGGATCGAAACGCCCGGTGTTGAAGACGATTCGCCCGCCGGTGATCGTCTGGGTGAGCAGGGTGGCGAACGCGCCGATGTGGAACAGCGGTGTGGAGATCAGGTTGATCGGCTGCGGGCCGTCGGCCGCAGCCGAGCGGAGCGAGGCAAGCTTCGGGTCGGGGATCAGGTGGGGGAGTTGACGCGAGCGGGCCAGGACGTTCTGCTGGTTGGCCACCATCGAACGGAACGGCAGCTCGACGGCTTTGGGCATGCCGGTACTTCCCGAGGTGAACAGGATGACCGCGGGGTCCTCCTCGTCGCGAGGCCCGGGGACGTCCGGCGGCGTGGATCCGTCGCCGGCGAAGCAGTCCCTCAGCTCCGCGATGTCGACGACCGCGCTCGCCTCAACGGCCAGATCGGGTGCGTCGGTGATGACGGCCCGCGGCTCGACCAGTGCGATGCAGTGGTCGGCCTCCCGGGTGCTCCACCAACGGTTGCCGAGCACCGGAACCGCGCCGAGCGACCAGACGGCCCACAGCGCGAGTACCCAGTCCGGGCTGTTGTAGGCCAGCAGCAGCACTCGGTCACCGCGCTGAATTCCCAACGGTGCCAACCGTTCCCGTGCAACGGAAACGCCGGTGAAGAACTCGCCGAAGCCGATGCGCCGGTCGCCGTGCACCAGGAAGGTGCGCTGTGCCCACCGGTCGACGCCGAACAGCAACTCGGCAAAGGTGCGCGGTCGCTGCGTGTACACCAAGCCCTGATGGCCGTCGTACCGACCGGTGACGACCTCGTCACCCCATGGCGAACCCACGAGGGATGATCCTAGGTGGGTACCGCCGCCGGGACCGCCTCGATGCGCGCGGGCACGTGCTTGTGCCAGGGCGTGCCGGCGTAGGAGTCGCGCCAGTCGGTGGAGGTCAGCGCATTGGGCGCCACACCCGGGGTTGTGACCTCGCCGTCGGCGCCGACGAAGTCCAGGCCGAAGCCGTTGGGCAGCGAGGCATGTCCGGCGCGCATCGCCGGGTTCACCTCGACGAGGGCCTCCGCGCTGCCTGCCGCCGTGGTGATCAGGGCGCGGCCCCCGTCAGTCAAGCCCAGCGCCTCAGCGTCGGCCACGCTGACCCGCAGCGCGCCGTCAGTGTCCCGCTTGCGCCAGGACGGGTCGCGGAAGATGTCGTTGGCGGTGAAGGCACGACGCTCCCCGGCGGAGAGCACGATCGGGAATTCCGCGGTGGTCAACCCCGGTTGGGCGTCTTCCAGCGCGCGGATGTCGTCGAGCAATTCCGGTATCTGCAGGGCGATCTTGCCGTCTGGATGGCTGATCAGCGCGAAATCATCGCCGTATTCGTGTGCAGTGAACGTCACCCCGGACGGGCTTGCCAGGATCGCATCGAACAGCGCGTTGCCATCGGCGTAACCGGCCCGGCGCACCGCATCGGGATAGGTCACCGCCACCTTCTGGGCCAGGCCCCACAGCGCGGCCGCCCCGGCCAGACCGTCGGGCAGCGTGGGACCCAGCGTCTCGTAAAGCACATAGGGCAGGACCTTCACCAGCGCCGGGTTGGTGGCCACTTCCGTGAAGAAGGCCCGGGTGTAGGCATCCCGGCCTCGGCTCGCGGCCTCGCGCAGCGGACGCAGGTCGTCGTCGCTGACGAAGCCGATCTCGCGGACCAACCGGGCCCAGATCTCGAATTCCGGGAGGGTTCCGGGCAGCGGGTCGAAGAGTGGGTGACGAAGCTGAAAGTCGTTGTGCGGAAACTCCAGATTGAAGAACGTGCATTCCGGCTTCTCGAACTGGCTGGCCGCCGGCAGCACGTAATGGGCCAGCCGCGCCGTCTCGGTCATCGCAACGTCGATCACCACCAGCAGTTCCAGGGATTCGAACGCCGTACGGCAGGCCGCCGAATCGGCGATCGAGTGCGCCGGGTTGCTGCTCTCGACGATCATCGCCCTGAACCGGTCCGGGTGATCGGTCAGAATCTCCTGCGGCACAGAGTTGCACGGGATGAGTCCGGAAATCACCGGTGCGCCCGTCACCGGGGTGCGCCCGACTCCGCCCGCTTTGAACAGGGGCGCGAAGGACGAATGCAGATGCTGCCCGCCGCGTTTGCCGAAGTTGCCGGTGAAAAGCCAGAGCATCTTGTTGAGGTAGGAGACCAGCGTGCTGTTGGGCGCTTGCTGGACACCGAGGTCCTCGAACACCGCGACGCTTGCCGCTCCTGCGATGCGCCGGGCCGCCGCACGTAGCAATTCCTCGTCGATGCCACTGCGCTGGGCGTAGTCACTGATCGGAACCGTCTCGAAGACCTTGCGCACCTCCTCGACCCCGTGGGCATGCTCGGCGAGAAAGGCTTCGTCGCAAAGGTTCTCCTGGACAAGCACGGCGGCCATCGCGGCTAGACACCAGGCATCCGCGCCCGGCTTGACCTGCAGATGGAAATCGGCCATCTGCGCGGTGTCGGTGGCCACCGGGTCGATGACGATCATCGACCGCGCCGGATCCTTGGCGATCTCGTTGAGCACCGTGCGGGTGCGCGGAAAACTCTGGGACATCCACGGGTTCTTCCCGACGAACACCGACACCTCGGCATGCTCGAACTCGCCTCGGGTGTGGCCGCCGTAGAGCTGGGAGTCGACCCAGAACTCGCCGGTCTTCTCCTGCGCCAGAGCACTGGAGCGGTAACGCGAGCCGATCGGCTTGAGGAAGGCGCCGCTGTAGGCGCCGCCGAGATGATTGCCCTGCCCGCCGCCGCCGTAGTAGAAGATCTTCTCGCCACCATGAGCATCGGCGATGTGCTTCAAGCCAGCTGCGACCTCGGAAATCGCAGTGTCCCAGTCGATTTCCTCATAGCTGCCGTCGTTCCGGCGACGCATAGGGGAGGTCAGCCGGTTGGGGTTGCTCTGGTAGTGATCCAGGCGCAGGGCCTTGTTGCAGGTGTAGCCCTTGGAGCCGGGATGGTCCTTGTCGCCGCGGATCTTGGACAGCGTGCGGCCTTCTGTTTGCACGACGATGCCGCAGTTGCACTCGCAGAGAATGCAGGCGGTGGGTTTCCAGTCCTCGGACATATCAGCGCTTC
The DNA here is from genome assembly GCA_903884065.1 of uncultured Actinomycetes bacterium. Lineage (GTDB taxonomy): Bacteria > Actinomycetota > Actinomycetes > Mycobacteriales > Mycobacteriaceae > Mycobacterium. The sequence goes on from CAISDL010000141.1 coordinate 3,842, forward strand.
CTCTCGGGGGCTTCGGCTTTGAGCAGACGACGCAATTGGCTGTGCACGGCGTCCAGGGGTCCCACGTCACGTCCGGCGCGGGCCATGACAAGGGCGCCTTCCAGTGCGGCGATCACGAGGGTCGATAGTTCAGCGGCCTTCCTGCGGGTCCGGCCGTCGGCCACCAGGCGCCCGCTGATCACCTCGCGCCAGCGGTCGAAGGCGGCCGCCGCGTGGGCAACCGGTTCAGCACCGCTCCCCGGATCGCCGGCTTCAACAGCCACCGCCAGCACGGGACAGCCAGCCCGGTAGTCGCTAACCGGCCGCGGTGACGACGGCCTTCGCCCAGCGGTAGTCGGCCTTCCCCGCGGGGGAGCGCACGATGTGGTCGGTGCGCACGAATGCCTTCGGCACCTTGTAATCCGCGATGTGCGCGCGGCACGCCTCGGCGAGTTCCGCATCGGTGGCGGTGCGGCCCTGGGCGAACTGCACGACCGCCACCACCTCGCTGCCCCATCGCTCCGACGGCCGGCCCGTCACCACCACGTCGTAGATGGCCGGATGGCTGGCGACCGCGCGCTCGACCTCCTCGGCGAAGATCTTCTCTCCGCCGGAGTTGATGGTGACCGAGTCCCGGCCCAGCAGTTCGATGCGGCTGTCGTCGAGCAGGCGGGCCTTGTCACCCGGGATCGACCAGCGCACCCCGTCGATGGTGGGGAAGGTGCGGGCGGTCTTCTCGGCATCGCCGAGATAGCCCAGCGGCACGAACTCCCGGCGGGCCAGCCAGCCCACGCCCTCACCGGGCTCCAGCACCCGGGTGAAGTCGGTGGAGACCACCGTCGTGTCCGCCAGCGCTGTGAAGGTCGCCGTCTTGACGTCGGCACCTTTGGTCGCGACGGTGGTCATCTGCGCGCCGGACTCCGAGGCGCCGACGGCGTCCATGATCAGCAGATTCGGCAGCACCGCGAGCAGCCGGTCGCGGATCGTCGGCGAGAGCGTGGCACCCCCGTTGGTGATGGCCATCAAGGCGGAGAGGTCGTAGTCGCCCTTCTCCATCTCATCGACGAGCGGCCGGGCCATCGCGTCGCCGACGACCGGGATGCCCAGCACCCGTTCCTTCTCGGCCAGCCGCAGGACGGCCGCCGCGTCGAGGCGCTGGACGTCGTCGGGCAGGGCGATCCAGCCTCCGGTGCTGATGGTGTTGAACACTCCCCACTGGGCGGCGCCGTGCATCAACGGCGGGATCAGCAGCATCGATCGGAACCCGGCCTGTGCCCGAACCTGTGCGGCGAGGTCGTCGTAGGAATTCAGCGTTGCGCCGCCGGCCATGAACGGACGGCCGCCCATCGCCGACATGAAGATGTCGTGCTGGCGCCAGAGCACGCCCTTGGGCATGCCGGTGGTTCCGCCGGTGTAGAGGATGTACAGGTCGTCGCCGGTGGGCGTCGGCATGCCCGAGGCGGGTTCCGTTGTCGCCGTGATCGACTCGAAGTCGACCGCATCGGGCAGCAGGTCGTTCCCGGAGTCGTCGGCCACCTGGATCAGCACCTCGAGATCCGGCAACCGGCCTCGGATGGACTGCACATGCGGCGCGAACTCGGCCGAGTACACCAGCGCGCGCGCCTTCGCGTCGGCCAGCAGGTAGAGCAGTTCCTCTTCGACGTAGCGGTAGTTGACGTTGAACGGCGCCACCCGCGCGCGGTAGCCGGCGACCATGGACTCGAGGTACTGGTTGCCGTTGCGCATGTACAGCCCGACGTGGTCCTGGCCGGACTCGTGGCCCTCGATCTGGTCGCGTTCGGTGTGGCAGCCCAGGCCGCGGCTGACCAGGTAGTGCGCGATCCCGTCGATGCGGGCGTCGGCCTGGGCGTAGGTGAGTCGCAGATCCCGCCAGACCAGAAGCTGCTTGTCGGGAATCGTCTGTGCGACGGTCCGGAAGACGGTGGATAGATCGAAGCTGGCGGGGCCGGTGGTCATGGCGACAGTCTGCCAAAGGCGGTTTGGTCTAATCGAGAGATGACCGTGTCGGATTCCAGGAACGCCCGTATCGACTTTCCATCCCGCATCGGTGTCTGGTGGGCCAGCGACACCTGGCCGATGCCGGCCGCCCAGGAAGTGGCCCGCGACATCGAGTCGATGGGATACGGCTCGCTGTTCCTCCCGGAGATCGGATTCAAGGACGCACTCATCGAGTCGGCGGCCTTCCTGGCGGCCACTGATCGGTTGGTGGTGGGCACCGGTATCGCCAACATCCATGCCCGCATACCGGAGACCGCCGAGGGGGCCGGGCGCACGTTGACCGCGCTGTACCCCGGCCGGTTCGTGCTTGGTCTCGGCGTAAGCCACGGTCCTTTGGTGCAGCGGTTCGGGGTCGCCTACGACAAGCCGCTGGCAACCATGCGCGACTACCTGGCCCGGATGGCCGCCCTGCCGGAGATCATCGAACCGGGGTCAGGACGCCCGACCCGTCTGCTTGCGGCCCTGGGCCCCAAGATGATTGAACTGTCCGGGAGCGAGGCGGACGGTGCGCATCCGTATCTGGCAACGCCGGCCCACACCGCGACCACACGCGAGATCCTGGGTCCGGACAAGTGGGTGGTGCCTGAACAGGCCGTGGTCGTCGGCGGCGACGGGGGACTAGACGAGGCCGAGCAGATGCGCCGCGCTCATCTGCATCTGCAGATCTATTCCGGCCTGCCGAACTACCGCAACTCCTGGAAGCGGCTGGGCTTCGACGAGTCCGACTTCGTCCCGGGGGGTTCGGAGAAACTGGCCCGCGGCATCGTCGGCATGGGTTCTGTCGAGCAGGCCGCCGCGACGGTTACCGCGCACCTCGACGCCGGGGCCGACCATGTGCTGGTCCAGGTCCTCGGCGACGGGAATCCGGCCTGGGATCCGCGGCCCGCGCTGCGGCGGTTAGCTGAGGTCCTCTCACCCGCTACCGCGTGAACCGGGCGCGCAGGCTGTTGACACCCGCCGTTGCCGGCCTTGCTACCTGAAGCCGGCTGGTGTGTCTGAGTCTGCTCAATTCCCCGGGACGGCGTTGAACCAGTTCTTGGCGGGAGTCAAACGCACCAGGTCGGCCATGGCTGCGCGGAAACGCGCATAGTTCCCAGGCCCAAAAGTCACCCACACGTCGGAACGCTCCTGGCGCACAGCGGAGATGACCCTGCCGTGGATTGTGTCGGCAACACCCACGCCGACCGGGGTCTGCACCGTATCCATTCCGCGGTTTTGGCGCACCACGATCTCGGCCCGCTGCCCGGAATACTTCGACATCTCGTTGAGGATCTTGGCGGTGTTCACGTTCACGCCCAGCGTTCGCCGCAACTCGCGCACCATCTCCCCGGGTGCCGCATTGGCCAGCATCGTGACCTGATCCAGCGGCAGGGTGACCGGTTCGAATTCCGCGGCACCGGGCGCCGGGGTGTCCTCGGAGACGCGCAGAGCAGCCCATAGCGGTGCGGACACGACGTCGTCGAAGCCGGCCCCTTGCGACCACAATCCCTGGATGACGACTGCGTCGTTGCGGCGCAGTGCCAGAACGTGGTGCTGGCCGCGACGGGCCACCACAGCCCGCCGCATGGTGTGTGACCGCATAGCGCGCAGCGACACGTCGACGTCGGGGTTTTCCAGCACCCTCATCCACGATTCGAGCGCGGGGTCGACGTTGCCGTAAGCGTCGATCAGTCCCTGCTCGACAAGCACCGGGACGGTGTGATCGTCGACGACGGCCTGGTCTTGCGGGTAGTACACGTTGCCGATCAGCGCCAACGCCGGCGGCAGCATGTCGATGCCCATCAACCGTTTGATGAACAGTGCGCCGTCGACGGTCAGATACGCCGCGGCGAGTACCTTCGGCTTGCTCACCATATTCGTCGATGCTAACGCACGCCGCGGTCTGGACATGTTGCGCGAGTGCGGAATTGTGCCGGGCAGGCCTTCATCGAGTTGGCCCGCTACGCCGGAGCGCTGGGTTCGGCATACAGTGCCTATACGAGCACCGATTCTGTCAACAGCACGACGTTCGGGTGAGCGTGTGAAGCGTTGACGGCGAGGGCGCCCGCTAC
>CAISDL010000142.1 GCA_903884065.1 uncultured Actinomycetes bacterium
ACGCGCATCGGGCTGGCGTTCACTTCGAGCGTTCCCAGTGGTGGTGCGCACGGCGGGCGGGACTGGTATACCGCCCGCCGTGCGCGTGTGTTCCGCGGTTGCGTCACCCGACCAGCACACACACCGCGGAAGTCCTGGGCTAGCTTGCCGAGGCGACGTTGAGCATCCGCATGCCGCCGTCGTTGACGCTGTCAGCGCCGACCCGGTACCACGCGATCCAGCCGCGCTGCCCGGTCGGACGGCGGTTGGACCCGAACAGGTGGGGCACCAGTTCGACAGTGAGGCCGATGCGGTCGGCGATCACGTAGTTCGACAGGTCGCCGAAGATGGCCACGTAGTTGGCGGTCGCGCTGCCCGTGGTCACCGTGCCGTCCATCGCCTCAGCCTCATAGACCGGACGCCCGAGCAACTGCTGTGGTGTGCCGTTGCCCAGCGTGGTCCACAGGCCCGCACCGCCGTTGGTATCGAACTGCCGGATCTTGGAGTAGATCAGGTTATTGGCCAGCCATGATGCGTTGGTGCGGTAGCGGGCGGGCAGTGAGTCGTGCAGGGTGTGCACGTCAGCCAGGGCGAAGGTGTCATCGGTTGCGGCGGCCACGATGGACGCACCGCCGGCCGATGCTGCCAGCGCCGTGACGATGCCGGTGGGCTGACCGGAACCCGAGCCGGTGGCGAATGCCTCGGCCTCAAGGCTTTCCTTGCCGAACGCCAGGAGGCGGCCGACTTCGGTGGTGACGTTGGACTCGTCTTGCCAGGCCTCCACCGAGATCGGGACGAAGCCCTGGGCCTTGTAGATCGGGATGCTGGGCTGAGCGAAGGTCGTCGCGTCGTCGGACACTTCAGCCGCTTCGGCATCCCAGGACCAGGAGACCGCCGCCGAGCTGACACCGTTCCAGGTGTCCCCGGTGGCGATGACGGTGCGGGCCGCCTGACGGATGTCGTTGCGAGATCCTGCCGAGGTAATAATCACGGTCGGATCAAGCTGGAAGGGTACGAGGTAGCCGCCCGCGCTGTCGGTGAGCGACATGGCACGGAACTGCTCGGCCTGGGAGACGGCCATCGACTCTTCCGGCGTCATGGTGTGCGTCAGCCCGCGGGCCATCTTCGCGAATGCGCGGAGGTACTCCGGGGATGAGGTGATCAGCGCGTGCCGGGCCAGCTTCGCGTCGGGGGTGTCGTGACGCTCCACCAGGTCGGTGGCGGCGGCACGGATGCGATCGGATGCACCGGGCATCGCCTCGATGGCGCTGAGGGCACGCGACCGCAGATCAGCCGAGATCTCACCGGGGTCGCGACCGAAGGTGCGAACCTCACTCAGATCCCAGGGGTTGCGGTTGCGCACGGACTCGGCGCTCCGCGGATCGCGCATCGGGTCGCTGTCGAGATCACCGACGCTGCCGCGCTCCAGGCCGACGCGGGCGCCGGCCTGGGTGGTGCCCTGGGCGACAGAGCCGCTGAGGTCGAGCCGGCGGACGTGACTCTGGAGGTCGCGGAACTCATCGGAGAGGTGGTCGAACTCGGACTGATCGGAGGCGCTCATGCGGTGCTTGCCGTTGAGTTCTTCCATTCGGGTGTGGGCTTCCTGCATGCGCGAGACCGCTTCGCCGCGGCTCATGTTGACGAATGTCATGGTTGTGTCCTTTTCACGGGGTGCGCGGACTCAGCGCGGACGCGAGACCGCTTGGGGTATAGGGGGAGTGAATCGCCGGGCGCGTGGCTAGCCAGAATCACACTGCGGTGCTGCGCGGCGTTAAGAGTGGGGCGGGCGGTTCCCGGTCCTGTCAGGGCCGACCCATTGGGCCAGGCCTGACGAGAAGCGGAATCTCGCGCATCCCTGGGGCACATCATAACTCCGGGTCCGACAAACCCGGGTTGCGCTGACCGTGTCAGCCCGCGAGCCACGCGGCCAACTCGCGGTCGGTGACTTCGGCCGAGGCGGCCAGGTCGTCGCGGCCGTAGAACGTCGCAAGCAGGTTGGCCAGGTCGCCGACAAGCGCCACAAGCTGGACGTGAGTAAAGCCGGCGGTGTGCAGGAGCAGCGCGTCAGTCATGGCGCCGCGCTGGTCGTCATCGTTGGCGTCGGCGTAGGCCTGGGCGGCGCGGATGATGGATTTCGCGGATTGGCTGACGGCCCTGCGGTCTTCGCTGTTCATCGGTGCTAGCTGCTTTCGTGTCGTGCAAGCTCGGCGGTCCAGGACTGGAGCGTCGTCCTGCTTGTGGGCGTGGCCAGTTCGGGCAGTGCGTGGGCGTAGATGTCAGAGATGGAACCGATGAGCCGGAGGCCTTGCTCGTCGGCGTTGACTTCGTTGAGTAGGGCGGTGAAGCGGAGGCGGTCCCGGTCCCTCATGGCCTGAATCACGTTGGCGGCGCGGCGGGTGTAGGGGTCGGGATGGTTGCGGGCCATCTCGTCGATGAGTTCGATGACGAGGCGGCGGGACTTGTCGTTGCGCAGCTGGGCTATCCAGATCAGGTAGGCGGTGTCGACGGCCCGGGCCAATCGCGTGAGCCGGCCGCAGTCCGCCGCCTCCTGGAGGATGGCGCGAACGCCGGCGATGGCGTCGTTGGTTGACGCAGATGCCCGGTGCGTGAGTAGGGCTGCGGCACGGCGGAAGTCGGCCAGATCGGGCATGTCGGGCTCGTCGCTGAGGCGGTCGAGGGATTCACCGCTGGGGCATCCGGTCATCGCGGCTGCCCCGCCATCGCCTGGGCGCCGAGGTGGGCCTGGATAGTCTGGCCGGTGTAGTCCTCGGTCGCGCCCTGATTCGTCACGCTGACGTTGTTGTTGACGGTGTTGGTGGTGCCGCCGCCCTGGCCGCCGTTGGCCGCGTCGGCGGCTTTCTGCTCGGCGGACTGCTCAGGGGTGAGCGGGCCGGGTGGCTGTTCTTTGCCCGCCTCGGCCATATTCGGGTTCTGTTCGCCGCCCTGCTTGCCCGCGGTGTTGGGCAGCGACGGGCGCACACCGGCGACGACTCCGGCGATCTTGCCCAGCCATGACTTAGACGGGTCTCCGAGCGCGGAGTCGTTGAGGCTGAAGGTTTCCAGCAGTCCACCGGCGAGGGCACCGGCGTACTGGGCACCGGCGCCGATGGCGCGCTGGATCTCCTGAATACCGATCTGGGCGACAGCCGATGCCGCTGCGCCACCCATGCCGCCGTCCATGCCCATCGCCGCCCCGGAGGTGGCCAGCCCGATCGCGCCGGAGGCGGCCGACCCGGCCATGCCGATCAGCCCGCCGCCGAAGCCCAGACCACCAGATGCTGGCGTGCCCTGACCGTAGGCGCGGCCGCCGAGTACCGACTGGGACGGGGACGAGGGGCCACCGACTGGGCTACCGGCCGCGGGGCCGAAGGGAGCCGACTGTGGCAGCCCTGCCATGCCCGGGCCGATCCCGCCGCCAGTGCCGCCGGCGCTGAGTGTCGGGTTGCTCAGTCCGGGGTTGGTGAGTTCGGCCGGTGACATGGGCGCATACCCGCCGCCGCCGCCACCACCGGCTGATGCGCTCGCGCTTGGCGCGGCGTAGCTCGATACCGACGAGGACGACGGTGCGGCGCCGCTCATCATGGGCCGGTAGTAGTGCGAGGTGAATGCCGGATCGCCGAACGCGCCCGCCGCACCTAGGGTGCCGCCCGAGGCCACCGCGGCATCGGAGCCGAAGTTGATGTTGGTGCCGTCCGGCAGCGTGCCCTCCGCGTGGCCCTTATTGCCGGGGCCATCCCAGAATCCGACGTTGAACGCGCCCGGGATGGGGGCGGTGGTGCCTTGCGGTACGGGCATGAATCCGCGCGACGAAAGCCATTGCCCGGCGTTGCTTGTGGTCATTTCCCGGCCCGCGGTGGATTGGCCGTCGATCATGTTGACCAGATCCTCAAGACCGCTGGTGCAGTCGGCGAGACCGCGGGACAGGTCTCCAGTGGCGTCGTAGCTGCCACCGCGGGGAACCTGTGCCAGCAGCGCGGCGTCGCCGGGATAAGCGCCACCGGTAACGGCTGCGGACGGTGGCGCGTAGCCGGTCATCGGGGATGGACCGCCCACGGGCCGGTAGCTGTAGATCGGCGTCGGATATGTGGTCGACACCATCGGCATACCCGCCGACTGCGCGGCCTGCGGACCCATGCCCATCGCGCCACCGACCAGGCCCATCATGCCCGCGCCCATGGAGTTCGCGTCGTAGCCGCCGTTGGCCGCCTGCACACCCTTGAGCGCGCCGATCACAGGGGCGAACGCCAGACCGGCCAGGAACCGGGTCAGGTTCTCGGCGATCCCAGCCAGACCCTTGCTGATGCCGAGATCGGAGTCCAGCTGGTTGCCGATCTCGCCCATCTGCTCGGATGTCTGCTTGTAGGACTCCGACAGCCGCAGCGACGCCTCGTTCTCGTCGCGCTGAGCCTTGACGAGGTTGTTGTGGGCGTCGGCCAGCTGCGCGGTCGTCGCAGTGCCACCGGCCATCAACGCCTGATAGGTCGCGGCGGCCTGGGCGGTCTTGTGCTGGGCCTCGTAGAAGCTCGACTCGGCGCTGTACTGGGATGAGGTCTGACCGGGGCGCGGACCGGAACCGTAGGCGTCGGAGTAGGGCACCGAGATGTCCAGCTGTAGCTGCTGGGTGCGGGTCTCCAGATAACGCTGCTGGGTCTGCCACGACCGCATCTCGGCCTCGATAACAGCGTTCTTGGCGCTGATGAGGTCGTCGGCGGTCGCGGTGTTGGTCTGCTCAAGCTGGGTCAGGCGGGCGCGCTTCTCGGCGAGGTCGTGCTGGGCGGCCATGTCGGCCATGCGGGCCTGCCACTGCTCCTGGGACTCCCCCGGTCCGGGCGGCTGGCCGTAGCCGGCCTCGTAAGGCAGCTGTGGTGCGGTCGGGAGTCCAGTACTGCCCTCGGCCGCCAGCGCACCGGCGATGTCCTGGGGCTGGCGATCAGGGCCGGTGGTCGGCATGCCGAGCGCCGGCGCCAGCCAGGGAAATTGTCCCGAGAGTGCGCCACGGTCACCAGATGCCGTTGGTGGCGTCGCCGACGGCGGTAGCGCCACTCCCGGCAAGAGACCACCGAGGGTGAAGGGGGTCGGAGTAGTGAGCGGAACGCCTGCGGTCATGTTCTGGCCGCCGTAGGGCGCTTCGAGCATGGCGTTGCCGAATTCCAGCGCCTTTTTCGCCACTTTGTCGAGCGCACGGAATAGCGGATCACCGATGATGTTGGCGAGATCAGAGGCGTTGTTCTTGAGCTTGTCCCATTCCTCTCGCCATCCGGCGGTCTGCTGGTCGAGGCCGGCGATCGTGCCGGAAGTCTGCCCGAGTCCGTCCTGGAGATCGTCGACACTGAGCTTGCCCTGCTTGATGGCGTCGACGAACAGTTGCGCCCCCCGCGTGCCGAACATCTTGCCCGCGAGATCCACTGCCCCCGCCTCGTTTCCAGCGTCGATGTATTGCCGGATCTGGGTGATGGTGTCGGGCAGGCCTGTCTGGAAGTTGATGTTGTGCTCGGCCATCTGCTGGATGGCGTGGTTGAGCCCCGCAGAGGTCTTGTCGGCGTCGATGCCCGCCTTTTCAAACGCCACGATATAGCCGGCGGTGTCGTCAAGATCCATGCCCAACTGACGAGCAGCTGGACCGGCTGTAACCAGCGATCCGACCAGATCTCCCAAGGGAATACCAGTGCGCTGGGAGGCAGCGGCCAGGGTGTCGAGGTTCTCCCCGGCCATGCGGCCGTCCTCGCCGAATCCGCGCAGCATCATGCCGAACTGGCGGATGTCGAGGGTCTCGCCGGTCATCCGGTTGAGGTCGGCGATCTGCTTGGTCAGATCCTCCAACGGGGCGCCGCTGAGGTTCAGAGACTGCGACACCCGGGAGCCGATGTCGGCGACGGCCTCCAGTGACGAGGCGGTCTCCCTGGAGACGTTGCGGATGGAGTCGGTCAGGCCGTCGAGGTCGGATCCCATCTTGCCGGTGCGCACCGCGACCGTGTCGGCCATCGTGTCGAACCGTTGCCCGACGCCGTAGAGCGCCTCGCCCGCCTTGACTGCGGCAACCGCGATGGCGGCGATACCCGCGGCGGCCACGGCACCGGCTGCAGCGCCGCCGGCACCGACGCCGCGCATGGCCGTCGTGACACCCGAGAGCGCGGAGGTGACTCCGCCCAACTCCCCGGAGATGCCGTCAGCCAGTCCGCCCATGAAGCCCTCGGCGGCGTCCTTGCCGTGGCCGGGCATGTTCGTGGTGAATGCCTGCCCGAGGCGGTCGGAGGTCTCGGTGCCCACCCGCGCGGAGACTTCGGAGAACTGCTTCTCCAACTCCTCGGCGGCCGCCCGTGCGGAACGCTCATCGAGGCGGGTGAGAACGTCGGCGTAGATCACCGCCATTACCGGTCACCTCCTAGTCCGCGGGCGCTTAGGGCGGCGCGGGCCTGCAGCGTCCGAACCTGTGACACGGGTTCGCGGACGTGCCGCTCGGCGTCGTGCTGACACTCGGCGCGGTCAGCGAACAACCGTCGGGCAACACTGCGCGGAACACAGGCCCGGCCGATGTCATCGAGGAGAATGTCCCCGGCCAGGTCGCGCCGCAGGTTGCGAACGCGGGTTTCGAGGTTCTCGGCGCTACCGAATCCCTCTAATGCAAGCTCTGCCAACGACACCCACGCGGCGGGGTCCAGGACGCTGTCAGCCTGCCATTCATCAACCCGCGTACCGGACCGATTCGCTGCGAAGTTCCGCATAGGACTCCACCGCCCTTCTCTGGAATACCCATCGACCGGCGATCCGCCGGCCGTCGAGGTCACCGCTGATACGGCGCACGTACCGACCGGAGCATCCGAGGATGCGTCCCGCTTCGTTGGCGCCAATGAGCTCATGCCCCAATCCTTCCCGGGGCCTTGCCGATTCGGTTCCGGCTGCGGAACCACGCGCCAGCCGCTCCAGCCCGTCGAGGTGGTCGAGCAGTCGCCGCGGCGGGGTGGTCGACCCATAGAGGGTGAGCGTGATGCGGGCGCAGTCAAGGGCCTGCTTGAGGTCGAACGACGGCCCTGGCATCGCTTACGGCGTCCCCGGGGGTTCGGACGGCGTGTCTTCGTCGGCGAGATCGTCGCGGATCTCGTCGGCGACAACAGAGCGACCGGGCTCAGGTACCCCATTCAGGACACCTGCATCGACCATGTCGATCGCGGCGACGATGGCAGTTGCGAAGGTGACCGCCTCGGCCCGTGTCGCCGAGAACCCCAGCGGGCCAATGGCGATCAGGACGCGCCGACAGTCGTCAGACACACCCGCCGAGGCGGGAATGCCCCGCCTGCTGAGCAATCTCACGGCTCCACCACCTCACCGCAGGCATCGGGGTTGCCCAACTGCTCGGCGGCACGCTGGGCCGCAGACACCGGGCGGCGATACGACGGAGGCCCGACTGGGCGAATCCGACCCGGGCCGCAATCCAGGCAGCGGGCACTGCCCTCAGCGCGGGGCTCACGGAAACAGATGCAGCACAGGGGTTTCGACACGGTCATGAGGCTGATGAGTCCTTTCGTGGTCCATGGATGGTCTCGGCGACTGGCGATCCGGTCATTCGGCCCCTTTCCTCGGCTTTCGCGGGGCGCGGGATTGGCCGGCCACTATGCCGTCGGGCCGGTCCTGTACCGGCAGCGACTCCAGCCACATCCGGCAGTCAGTGAGCGCCGGGCAGACCGCGCAGGTAGACAGGGCGATTCGGTGGCGGCGCTCCAGCTGGTGCGGTTCCTCGGCGACATGGGCGGGGTCGAACATTCGGGGATGTCCCTTGCAGCGGGCGCCGGGGAGGTCGGGAACCCCATGCAGTGCGGCGAGAAGATCGACCAGGGTGGCGCTCACTGCTCCACCGGCCGTCCGGTCAGGATGGCGACGAGATCCGCGACGGTGCAGGAGACCCACTGAGCCATCGGGTCACTGACGCCCCGGCGCTTGTGGATCACCAGGCCGAGGAGAGCGTCATCGTTGCCCGCCTCGATGCGGGCCTCGCGCGTCCACTCCGGCAGTCGCAGCGTGGCGGTGTCCTTGCACTCCAGTACGACCCGCTGGCCGTGCAGGCGTATGCCGCCGATGTCGCCGCGGTCTTTCGCCCCGGTGCGGGGCCGGCGGTCGATGCGGTCATCGTCCAGGGCGGCGGCCAGGGCGTCAGCGATGGTGCGTTCAAACCGTGCGCCGGCGGACTTCGCCGACTGTCGCGTGCGGGCCATCAGTTGCCCTCCTGGGCGACGATGACGGCGGCCGCCTGACGCAGTGACTCAGCCAGTGCGACGGCCGCGCTGGGTGTCAGCCAGAAGACCTCTGGCATACCGCAGCCGAGGACGACGTGGTGGGCGCCGCCGGGGTCGCGGTGGGCCTCATCGTTGGGCCAGACACTCACGGGATCGCCGGTGAGGGCATCACGGACGGGCAGTGCGGTTGGTGTGTTCATGGTCGATCCCCTTCGGATTCATGGGTGTTGGCATGGGTGGCGTGGCAGGCGTTGCAGCGCGGTCGGCCAGCGGAGTACGGGACGGCTCGGCAGTCGATGCACAGACCAGCCCGATAGGCGGCGTGGGATTCGGGGCTGCTTGGTTGGTCACTGCGCCCGGCGGTTTGACTCGGATTCAGACGGCCATGAGGCGGCAGTGCGTGTGTGACTGCAGTACGCCGTTCCACTAGGCGTACTGGCGCAGTCACACACTCGCTCACTGCCACTGCTCCGGCGGTTTGGCGGCGCAGTGCGGCGGTTTGGCGGTTTGAGCTCATTCGGTGACCTGCCCGCCCGACTCAGCGGCGCATGACAAGTGCCGAGAATCCGTCCCGCTGACGGGCAACCCGCACCCGTCGCACGGATTGGTGAGGCGGTGCAACTTCGCCTTACGCGGCCCGCGGTGCCATTCCACGACGCCCTTAGCGAGCGCGGCGGCGATGGCCTCGCGCACCGCGTTCCTCGGGCACTTCGGACCGCCTATGGCGTCCTCGATGGCATTGACGCCGAGGCCCATCGGGTTGCCGTCGTCGTCCTTCGCCCCTTGCCGGGCGTCCTCGGCGAGCAGGTTGACCAACGCCGTATAGGCGGCTTCGGACTTGGCGTTGCTGCGGTCACCGCCGCCGTAGGTCAGCCAGCGGGTGCGAGCGTCGAACGTCAGCCGGCCCTCGCGCACTTCGACATCTCGGCCGTAGGCGCTGAAATAGCGGGCGCTGGCGGGGTCATCGTCCTCGCGGACCAGCCGCCATATCGCATCGGGCCAGTCCTGTAGCCGGGAGTCGCCGCGGGACCGTTCCCCGGTGTGGCCCATGTGCTGCACCAGTAGCGCGGCGGGTATACCGGCCTCATAGAGCAGAGCATCGAACTGCACCAGGAACTTGCCGGCTTCGTGGTTCTCATCGAGCCCCAACGCATCGAGCACCGGCCGCAAGCAGTCGAGGATCAGATAGTCGCACTGCAGCCCGCGTAGCCGGTCGACCCATTGGCGGCGCGTGTCGGGGTCGAGCAGGTCGAACGCGCCAACCCTGCCGCGCAGGCTCACCACGTCGGCCACCGCGGCGGTGTTGGTGATGTTCTGATCGGCCAGCCACCGCCGCAGCAGCGAGTCACCTAGCTCGTCGTCGATGAGGACCAGGCGGCGCACCGGCTGGCGCACCTCGAACGCGCCAAGGAATGGCGTGCCGTCGACCAGCGACCGAATCAGGTTGGCTACCAACGTCGATTTACCGGCCTTGAATTGTGCCGAGAGCATGATGCGGCTGTTGGTTGGCATCAGATTGTCGACGCAATACGCGGTAGCTTCGTCGGGTTCGGCCAGCAGCGCCGACAGTGGCCGGATAGCCGGTATGGGCGTGCGCGGGCAGTCCTCGGCATCGAGTTGTCGCCGGGCCTCGCGGTCGACCCGCAACCGGGTCTTGCGGTATTCGATCGCGCCGTTGAGGTCGTCAGCCGGCTCATCGTGACCGAGCGGCTCCTCGGTGGCATGCAGTCGCCGCGGTGGTGGCGGTGACTCATCATCAAGCCAATCGGGTTCCGGCGGTAGCGGAATTTCGATGCCGGTCAGCATCGTCTCGGCGTAGGTCATCGGCTGACCTCCCGCTCGATGCGGACACCACGGCGGCGGGCGTCATCCAGTTCGCGGACCTCCCGGGCGATGCCGGGCCAGTCCGCAGCGGCGGCAACGGCTCTCGACGCCTCGGCGTGTTGCTCCTGGGCGGTGTCGACCCGCAAGGCATGGTGCTGGGCGGCGTCGAGGATCGCAGCCCACTTGACGGGGTCGCCGTCGTCCAGGGAGCACCATTCCGGTGTTCCGGCCATCGGCCACGACTTCACCGCATCAAGCAGCGGCAGCACCCAACGGCGCACGGCCAGCCAGTTCACTTGCCGGCTCATCCGGCCACCACCGCGGCGTGGTGCAGATGTCGCCAGCAGGTCCAGCCTGCACCACGTTGGACCGAGCGCACGGCCCAAACCCGACGACGGCACCGCTGGCAACGGGCGGCACTAGACTGGTCAGTGTTCTCGGTGATGACGATGGCGGCTCGTTGTGGTGGCGGGCCGCTTCGTCGTATCTGGGGCGGGGCGCTCATGCCGCGCCGCCGAACGGCTGCATGGCGGCGTCGAGTTCGTTGAGGTCGACGCGGACCAGGCGGTGGCCGCTGCGATACCCGGTCAGCCGGCCATCGGCGATCATCTGGCGGATGGTGCGAGGCGTTACGCCGAGATATTCGGCGGCCTCGGCCTGTTTGGCGTACCGGCGGCCGCCGGTACGGCTGATGTCAGCGGGATTATGCGCTTTAGGCGCGGGAAGTCTGGCCATTTCTCGGGTCGTCCTTTGGCATCAAGAAAACTGATGCATCGGAGATCCCGGGGCCGGGAGACGCGGAATTAACTGTACGCCAACACTCAGTCATGAGGCGTCAGCGCCACGAAACTAGAAACCTGCGGAATCAATTCCAGCGGAAATGATCTCGCAGAGGCCGGGGATATTGGGGTGGTCGGGATGGCTATCGAAGGGAATCACGTACACCTGCGAGTAACGAGTCACAGTTGGCACGTCTGACGGCGAGCCCTGGTCACGGTCGCCCTGCAACTCGCTTAGAAACTCGTCACTGCGCGCGGCCGGGTCGGCGCACTCCTCGTACGGAATTACCGTACGGCCCCAGCGATCACGAATCGAGCCGACGTCCGCCAGAGGCCGGGTGATGTGGTCGATTATCGAGGCCGCCGTCGAGTCGACCAGCCGTCGCACGCGCCGTGTGCATCGGGGGCAGGTCAGCGCGAACGGTCCCCGACGGTCTCCGCGGGCGGTCGTGTGGCCTCGCACGCTGTCCCCCATCACGCCGGGCGCCACCCTCAGTCTGACGCGACGGCCGTTGGCCCGGTCGTCGTCGATGCCGCAAACGAAGCTCGGACCTTCAGGGTGGCAATAGCAATACACGACGTATCGGTCCATCGTCATACTCCCGCGCCTCCGGCCAGTTTTGACAGCTTGGCGGCCAACTGCTTGTCGCGGGCCTGCGATGCGTGTTGATACCTCATGGCGGCGGCCGGGGTGGAGTGACCCAACCGGCCCATGAGATCCGCGAGGGTGGCGCCGGTGACCGCGGCCAAATCGGCGCCGGTGTGCCGTAGGTCGTGCCACCGCAAATCCGGTCGGCCTACCCGTGCGCGGGCCTTGTAGAAGTGCCGGTAGAGGGTGGCCGGGGCCAGGTGCCCGCCGTGGTCGGCCGAGAACAGCAGCGCCCCGGGTCCGTCGCCGACGAACTGGTCAAGGTGGCTGCGCAGCAGTGGCACAAGGTGGGGCGGCACGTTCACGTCGCGGATTCCGGCGTCGGACTTCGGCGTGGTCTCTTTGAACCCATCCTCAGTGCGCACCACACCGCGCACGACGTACACCACTCCCTCGGGGTCGACGTCTGGTGCCGACAGTCGGACATCGCGGCGGCGCAGCTCGGTCAGCTCCCCGAACCTCAAGGCGCACCAGGCGGCCAGCATCACCATTGCCCGGTACTGGCGGGGCATCTCCCACGCGATTGCCTGGACCTCGTACACCGAGGCGGGCCGCGGGGTGTGAACCCGCTTGACGTTCCCGGCGCCCGCGATGTTGCACGGGTTGGCCCCGATCTTGGGAGGGCTGGCGCCGGCGGCGGTGCCGAGGATGGTGCGCAGCAATCCGTAGCAGTGCGCCCGCATGGTTGGGGTGGTGGCGTCGAGGCCGTTGTACCAGTCGTGAACATCGTCGGCGGTGATGGATTTCAGCGGCAGCGCACCGAACGTCGGGAAGATGTGGTCGTCCAGCAGCCCCTGGTAATGCTCGCGGGTCCGGTCCTTCAGTGGCCGACCCTTGACCTGGCGGTGGGTCAGCCAGTCGTCGGCGTAAGCCTTGAACGTCAGAACCTTGCGGGCCGGGGGGGCTTCGGCGGCCAGCGCCTCGGGCGGGGTCCACACCTTCTTGATGATGTCGGCCTGCTGTAGCGCCAGCCAGCCGCGGGCGTCCTTCTCCGCGATGAACAGCGTCGGGGATTTGTAGCGGCGCCCCTCATGCCAGTACATCGCCCGGTAGCGCCCCGAGGGCAGCTTGTGGGCGGTGCCGAACGCTCCCCGCTTCTGGGTCTTGCGACCTTCTCCGCGCGTCACTGATTCCCCTCGGCGTGAACTAGACGTGAACTACCGAGACTGTATCAACCTTCCGCATGGTTCCGCATGATGCGCTACACTGAGTCGCGTCAGTGCAGATAGAACGCATATTTACGCTGGTCACAACACCCGAGCTAGCGGGGTGCCTGAACTAATTCAATCCCAGTATCGCGCACCAGAGTTCTTGCAACTGAACGGCTGTCTTACCCTGCCCTCCGTGATCGCGGGAACTGGATGTGAACTAGGGCGTGTCTGACAAATAGGGCAGCCAGATCGTGACTGCTCTGAGGACGGCTGCGCCTCGGTAGACAATGGCCAGCTTGTCGTAGCGGGTGGCCAGGCCTCGCCATTGCTTGGTGATGTTGAATCCGCGCTCGATGACGTTGCGTCCCTTGTAATCCTGGGGGTCGAAGCCTGGCGGTCGTCCACCGCGGGAACCTCGTCGCACCCGGTTGGCGATTTGGTCTGAGGGCTGGGGAATCACGGCGGTGATCCCACGGCGGCGCAGTTCGCTGCGGATGGCGCGACTGGAGTAGGCCTTGTCTGCGCGTAGCCGGTCCGGGCGGGTGCGCGCCTGGCCGCGGCCGGGCCGGTCCACTCGCAGGTGCCGCAGAAGGTGCTCGAAGATGGGGGCGTCGTTGGTTTGGCCGGCCGAGACCAGCACGACCAGGGGACGTCCGACGCCGTCGACGAGGTGGTGAATCTTGCTGGTCAATCCGCCGCGGGACCGACCAATGCCGTGGTCAGGCGGCTCGACGCGGGGATTGTTGTAATTCGACCCAGCCCCCTGTGTGGCGGGCGATGTTCGTGGCGTGTTGGTGAGCACGGGCGATAGTGGAATCGACCGCTACCGCCCAGTCGATAACCCCGGCATCCTCGGCGGCGGACAGTAGTCGGGCCAGCACCACATCCCAGGTGCCGTCTTCGCTCATGCGCCGATGCCAGGTCCAGATGGTCTGCCACGGACCGAAGACCTCGGGGACATCACGCCACGCGATCCCGCATCGGTACCGGTAGATAATCCCCTCGACCACCTGGCGGGCATCACTAAAAGGCCTGCCCTTCTTACCCGTACGGGCAGGCAACAGATTCTCGATCAACGACCACTGGCCATCGGACAACAACTGGAACCGCGACATGCCTCAAGCCTCAGGCACGACACCCGAAACAATTGTCAGACACGCCCTAGCCCCCCAGTAACCGCGCTAGCTCCAAGTACGGCCCCGTTGCCACACCTGTGGCCAATTCATCCTCGGCGCTTCGGAGCCTCGCCGGGTGATGCGCTCCAGCTCGTCGGAAGCCACTCCGGACCTGCATGCGGGCCGTCGAAGAGCTGGCTGAGTCCTAAATCACCCCGCGACTCCGGGTCCTGTAACGTCCCTACCTACGAACTTCCGGACGAATTAGGGGATGGCTCCGTGACTTCTGTGAAACTGAACCGCCGAATCGCGCTCGCCGCCAGCGGAGCCGCAGTAATCGGCATGGGCTTCTTGACGGCAGGCTGTAGCGACACTTCCAAGGAGCCCGCACCGAGCACGACCACGACCACGACCACGAGCACCTCACCGTCGGCCACGAGCGCACCGGCGTTGTCGCCCACCGAGAAGAGCTACATTCAGCCGGTTCCGAGCATCGAGGATCGCGGCGGAATGGATTCGCACTCATGCCTGCCCGGACAGGCCAAGATCAACGGCATCTGCCAGTAGCAGACCCCTTGGGTCTTCCCGCCCCCGCCCTAGCGTTCCGGACGCGAATACGACGACTCGATTTCCGACTGGGGGGCTGGGATCAGGGGCGGGGCCGGGAGCAGCACGTAGGTCGTGGTGTTCTCCTGGTAGGTCTTGCGATTCGGGTCGTCGGCATCGGCGGTGAAATAGCCCCGGCTGTGCCGGGCGAATTTGCCCTCGACCGCATTGAGCGCGGCGAGCGCACCCGGCCCGGTGGGCGCATCGGCCCAGCCGTCGTACTGAAGCGCGATGTCGGTGACGGAGTAGCGGGTGTCGTTAGGGGTGGGTAGCCCGGTTACCCCGTCCACCTCCGGGCGACCCACGATGAACCCGCCGTACTTGCGCAGCGGGTTGCCGATGAATAGAAAGCCCAGCTCGTCGGCGGGCGGGGCGTCCGGCCCATCGGCATGGGTCCGCAGCCACCGGCTGGCCACCTGCGCGCCCTGGGAGTGGCCGAACACCAGCTTGGGACCGGGGGTGGAGCGGACCAGCGCATCCAAGGCGCTCACGCCGCTGTCGATGGACCCCCTGGCCAGCGAGGCCGGATAGTCGACCTTGACCACGGTGCGGCCGGCACAGGGCACCCCACGCAGTTCCGAGATCAAGGTGTTGCCGCCGAGGTTGTAGTCCAGCGGCTCCAACGTCAGCACCGTGATGGGGACCTCCCCGCTCGGTGCCGGCGCCACCGGAGGTGGCGCCGCCGCCGCCATGTCCGGTTGGCAAAACGATCCTGCACCCAGCGTCAGCAGCGATAAACCCAGCAGCAACGCGCGAAAGCCCATGCCGCCAAGGATAGGCGCGCGCAGGTGGGCGCACGTCGTCCCGACGAAGCGCTACCCGACCGCCACGGGGCCGACCCTCGCGGCCGATCCGATGGCGCACGCTAGATCACACGTAGTTGCCACAACCCTGTAAATCGGATACTTTTGCCATTGAAAGGCGGAGATACTCATCAAGCATGAATTTGCTAAATCACTGGTTGATCTGCGACTTCTTCAGACAATGAAGCTACTTGAATGGATGCTCGACAGCGCGTCGGCTGACGTCGAAGCCCTGGCTACTGCTCTGGGAGCCGTCAAAGACGCACACGCCACGATCCGAGCCCTGGAGCCAGTAACTCCGAACTAAAAGGGATTGCTGACCAGCCTCCAGTGGTTGACCCCGCCGTTGCGGTCGTACGTCAAGTGTTTGAGTACAGCTTGCGACAGCAGAAGTCCCCTCCCGCCTTCGGCTAAATCGTGTGGCGCTTCCAGGCAGGCCAGATCAACCAGAGTGGCGACGCCGTCGTCGGCGAACTCGACCAGCACCTCGTGGCGGTGGACGTCCGCCCACATCTGCAGTTGCACCGGCCTGTCGATGCCCTTGGTTGCGTGCTCGAGGATGTTGGCCGCGATCTCGGCCACCGCGATTCCCAGGCTTATTCGAATATCGCCAGGGATACCGGGGTGCTGCGCCCAGAGGGTGTCAAGCGCTTGCTGGATCTGATCCAGGGCCGCAGGCTCGGCGAACGCGCGAAGGATGGGCGGGCGCACGGCGATAATCGGCCTTTCCCCTCGGCTCCGATTCTGGACCTTGTTCGAGCAGAAAAAGCATAGCTGGGACCTTGGATCTACGTCGGATCTAGATCCCATCTGGGCCCGGGGAGTCGCATGTTCACCCTTCACGGGCGGGCCCGCGGTCACGGAGAAAACTTGCAGACGAAAAGGCATCGACGGGGCTTCGGCATGCCTCACAATGGGTCGTCGGCCCGCCGCGCCATCCCCCCGTGCGCGGCGGG
>CAISDL010000143.1 GCA_903884065.1 uncultured Actinomycetes bacterium
CCGCCGCGATATCCTTCATTTGCGAGGTGCCTTCCCGCTGGACGATCGAGCCCTAGACAAGTCCGATTATCCGTTGCAGGACAGGCACTTTCGCGTATCAACACCCAGCTATGCCGACATTCCGTGCAAAATCCGGGCTAGCCGAATGGCGTTGAACCGCTGCTCCGACACGGTCCAGCCCCCGGTTCTGGATTACCTCGCCGCGCCGCCCTACGGTCTGTGGGTGCGGCGCAAGGGCGCCGCGCTGAGGTGAAGTGAGGTGTCTATGGCTGGACTCGGAGACATTGCGCTGGGAGCGGCACCGATCGCCGGCGGAGCGATGCTGGGGACGTTGGTGGGGGCGTTCAAAGGACCCGACCTCCGCACGGCGCTGAAAGACGACATCGAACTACTCAAGAGCCTCCCCGAGGAGAGCGTCGAACTCAGGGCGGAACTGCAACGCACCGTGGACATGCGGGTCTACGAATTGGTCGCATTTCTCGACCGGAATTACGAACTGCGAAGGACCGCAGGCAACTACAAGGGCAATTGGCGCGATGTCGTTCTCCTCCTCTGCGCCTTGCTGTTCACGCTCGTGTGGTGGAACGTCCCGCACAGCCGTACCAACTGGCTGATCACCTTCATCGTCCTGGTGATCGTGTCCGTGGTCATCGGCATGTACGCCGCTCGAGGTGTGATCGCCGGGTTCAGGCGGGTGTTCAACCGCTCCTAGCCGAGGTGTGATCCGAAGCCGAGGTGTGATCCGAAGAACGTCTCCATGGCCAGCCAGTGCTGCTCGGCGGCCGCCGGGTCGTAGGGACCGTTGTCCGGCACGGCGAACCCGTGTGCTGCCGGGTACCACTCGATGACGTGTTCGACGCCCGCTTCGGTCAGCGCTGCGTCCAGTGCCTCGGATTGCTCGACGGTGTAGGACGGGTCGTTCTCCGCCGCACCCACGTAGACCGCCGCCCGCATGCGATCGGCCAACAGGTGTGGGCTGTCGGGGTCGCCCTCGGCGGCCAGGCCGCCGCCGTGGAACGACATCGCCGCGGCCACCCGATCCGGAACCCGTCCCGCCACCATCAGCGAGGTGCGTCCCCCCATGCAATAGCCGGTGGTGCCGAAGCGGTCATCGGCCACCTCGGGCCGCCCGGCCAGGTAGTCGAAGAACGCCTGCGCGTCGGCGGCCATCACCTCGGGGGTGATCGCCTTCATCATCGCGAACAGTCGGGTGCGCTCGGCCGCGTCGCCGAACACGGCCACCATGTCGAACGGCGCCCACGTCCCGTTGCGGTAGTAGACATCCGGGAGCAGCACCGCGTAGCCCAGCGACGCCAATCGCTGCGCCATGCCCTGCAGGGCCGGACGGACACCACCGGCATCGGGGTACATGACGATCCCGGGCCACGGGCCCTCACCGTCGGGGGTCGTGAGGGTCACCGGGCAGGAGCCATCCGGTGTGGTGATCGTGTCGGTGATCGTCGGCATGTCTTTGTTCTACCCGTCTCGGGTCCGCTTCCGCCGGACGTAAAGTGGTCGGCGTGCCAGGTTCCGCCACGATTCCCACCCCCTACGAGGACCTGTTGCGACTGGTCCTCGAGCAGGGAACACCCAAGTCCGACCGCACCGGTACCGGGACCCGCAGTCTGTTCGGCCATCAGTTGCGCTATGACCTGTCGGCGGGCTTCCCGCTCATCACCACCAAGAAGGTGCACACCAAGTCGGTGATCTATGAGTTGCTGTGGTTCCTGCGCGGTGACTCCAATGTCGAGTGGCTGCGGCACCACGGCGTCACCATCTGGGATGAATGGGCCGGCGAGACAGGGGATCTCGGGCCGGTCTACGGGGTTCAGTGGCGATCGTGGCCCACGCCGTCCGGCGAGCACATCGACCAGATCAGCGCCGCGGTCGACCTGCTGCGCACCGACCCGGATTCCCGTCGGATCATCGTGTCGGCCTGGAACGTCGCCGACATTCCCCGGATGGCACTGGCCCCCTGCCACGCGTTCTTCCAGTTCTACGTGGCCGGCGGCCGGCTGAGCTGCCAGCTCTACCAGCGCAGTGCCGACATGTTCCTCGGCGTGCCGTTCAACATCGCCAGTTACGCGCTGCTGACCCACATGATGGCCGCCCAGGCCGGGCTCGCGGTGGGGGACTTCGTCTGGACCGGCGGTGACTGCCACATCTACGACAACCACATCGAGCAGGTCACCGAACAGCTCAGCCGTGATCCCCGCCCTTATCCGGAACTCGTTCTGCATCCGAGGGATTCGATCTTCGACTACGCCTATGACGACATCGAGATCCGCAACTACGACCCGCATCCGGCGATCAAGGCGCCCGTAGCCGTCTGATGTCCGTCGCGTTGATCTGGGCCCAGTCCACCTCCGGTGTGATCGGACGGGACGGCGGTATCCCGTGGCGTGTGCCGGAGGATCTGGCCCGCTTCAAGGACCTCACCATGGGGCACACCGTGGTGATGGGGAGGCGGACCTGGGATTCGCTGCCGTCGCGGTTGCGTCCGCTGCCGGGCCGGCGCAACGTCGTTCTCAGCCGCGACCCGGACTACCCGGCCGGCGGCGCCGACGTGGTCAGCACCATCGGGGATGCTCTGGGCGATCAGCGAACCTGGGTGATCGGGGGGGCCGAGATCTACCACCTCGCCCTGCCGGCGGCCACCCGTTGCGAAATCACCGAAGTCGCGATCGACCTGCAACTCGAGGACGAGGACGCACTGGCTCCCGTTCTGGACGAATCGTGGGTCGGCACCTCCACGCCCTGGCAGGACAGTTCCTCGGGGTTGCGCTACCGGTTCCACAGCTTCCTGCGGCCATGACCCGACTGAGCGCCGCTCAGGCCCGCCGGGTCGCGGTCGCCGCTCAGGGTTTCGGCCCGACGCCGACTGGCCGTGCGCCTGCCCGTACCGACGTCGGGCGGTTGATCCGCAGAATCCATGTGCTGCAACTTGATTCGGTGTCCGTCGCGGTTCGGGCCCACTACGCCCCGGTGTTCAGCCGATTGGGGCCCTATGACCGTGGGCTTCTCGACGCCGCGGCGTGGAGCCACACCGCGCGTTCGCCGCGTCTGCTGGTCGAGTACTGGGCGCACGAGGCGGCGCTGATGTCGGTGCAGGACTGGCCGCTGATGCGGTGGAGGATGCGCGAGTACGTCCACGGCCGCTGGGGTGTGGAGATCGTGCAACGCAATCCCCGGTTGACCGACGACGTCGTGGCGGCCGTTACCGAATTCGGGCCCAGCACCGCGGGTCAGATCGAGGCGCACCTGAGCACAGCCACCCGGCGCGGAAAGGGTTCGTGGTGGAACCGCAGCGACACCAAGTGGGTCGCCGAGGCGCTATTCGCCTCCGGTGTGCTGACCACGGCCCACCGGGTGGGATTCGCCCGGCACTACGACCTGGCCGAGCGGGTACTGCCCGCCGACGTGCTCACCCGCCACGTCGACGATGTCGAGGCGCTGCGCGAATTGACGCTGCGGGCCGCGACCGCACTGGGCGTGGCGACTGAGGCCGACATCCGCGACTACTTCCGGTTGCGGGCCGATCAAGTCAAGCCCGCCCTCGCCGAACTCGTGCGGTCCGGCGAAGTGGAAACGGTCGAGGTAGCCGACTGGACGGCCCCGGCATATCTGCGTTCCGGCCAGAAGGTGCCGCGCACCGACCGTGGGACCGCGCTGCTGTGCCCTTTCGACCCGCTGATCTTCTTCCGGCCCCGCGTTTCCCGGATCTTCGGATTCGACTACCGCATCGAGATCTACACCCCAGCCGCCAAGCGGCGTTTCGGCTACTACGTCTGGCCTTTCCTGCTTGACGGCGACCTGGTGGCGCGGGTGGACCTCAAGGCCGATCGGAAGGCCGGGGCGCTGCGGGTGATGGGCGCATTCGTCGAACCGGGGCAGCAGTCGGCGCGGGTGGCCGGGGCGCTGGCGGGGGAGTTGCAGACGATGGCGGGGTGGCTGGGTCTCAGCGACGTTGTGGTCGAGGTGCGCGGTGACCTGTCTCGAGAACTGCGCGCTAGCGTTCGAGCGCTTTGATCAGCAGGTCTTTGATCTCACCGGTGGTGTCCTCCAGCGAGCGCACGCGGGCATTGGTGTCGTCCACCTTGGCTTCCAGCGATGTCAACCGGGAGTCGACACCATCCAACCGCTTTCCGTGACCTCGCAGACTCCCAGCCATCTCTCGCTGATTCGCGCCCAGCGCGTTGACCGCGCTCAGCACCGCCCGGTAATCAGCCTGGGAGGCCTCCAACGCCGCAACTCGCGCCTCCAGGTCGTCCAACGCGGTCATGGTAAGCAGTCTAGGAGCGGGCAGGCGTCGCTGTCAGTTCACTCGAGCGACCGCCCGTTAGGGTGAATGGGTGGCTGAGACCGCGCCGCTGCGCGTGCAACTGATCGCCCGGACCGAATTCGTCGCACCCCCGGACGTGCCGTGGGACACCGACACCGCCGGCGGCGAGGCGCTCGTCGAGTTCGCCGGGCGGGCCTGCTACCAGAGTTGGTCCAAACCCAATCCGCGCACCGCGACCAACGCCGGCTACATCAAGCACATCATCGACGTCGGCCACTTCGCGGTGCTCGAACACGCCTCGGTGAGTTTCTACATCACCGGCATCTCCCGCTCCTGCAGCCACGAACTCGTCCGGCACCGCCACTTCTCCTTCTCGCAGCTCTCCCAGCGTTACGTCCCCGAGGACGACGCGTCGGTGGTCATTCCCCCCGGCTTGGACGACGATCCCGAGCTCCGGCAGATCGTGCTGGACGCCGCCGACGCCAGCCGGACCGCCTATCTGGATCTGCTGACCAGACTGGAAGCCACGCTGGAAGATCAGCCGAATGCGGTGCTGCGGCGCAAGCAGGCCCGTCAGGCGGCGCGGGCGGTGCTGCCCAACGACACCGAGACCAGAATCGTGGTGACCGGGAACTACCGGGCATGGCGGCATTTCATCGCGATGCGGGCCAGCGAGCACGCCGACGTCGAGATCCGCCGGCTGGCCATCGCCTGCCTGCGCGAGTTGACGGCCCTCGCCCCGGCGGTGTTCGCCGACTTCGACATCACCGTGCTTGCCGACGGCACCGAAGTGGCCACCAGCCCGCTCGCTACGGACGTCTGACGTCCCACGGGTGACCACGTAGGCCTCCACGGCCGACCGGGTAACCTAAGGGCCCGTGAGTACCAGCGGATTCGACGCCAGCACCCGGCTGGGGACGGTTCTGACCGCGATGGTGACGCCGTTTCACACCGACGGCACCCTGGACACCACCACCGCCGCCCGGTTGGCCGCCCATCTGGTCGACTCCGGTTGCGATGGACTGGTGATCTCCGGCACCACCGGCGAGTCGCCCACCACCACCGATGCCGAGAAAATGGCCTTGCTGCGCGCCGTGCTCGATGCGGTCGGGGACAGGGCCCGGATCATCGCCGGCGTCGGAACCTACGACACTGCGCACAGCGTGCACTTGGCGAAGGCGGCTGCCGCCGAGGGTGCGCACGGCCTCCTGGTGGTCACCCCGTATTACTCGAGGCCGCCGCAGTCGGGTCTGATCGCGCACTTCACCACCGTCGCCGATGCCACCGATCTGCCGGTGATGCTCTACGACATCCCCCCGCGATCAGTGGTGCCGATCGAATGGGACACCATGCGCGCGGTGGCGAAGCATCCCAACATCGTCGCGGTCAAGGACGCCAAGGCCGACCTGGCGGGCGCCGCGCAGATCATGGCCGAGACCGGTCTTGCCTACTACTCCGGAGACGACGCCCTGAACCTGCCCTGGCTGGCGGTGGGTGCGGTGGGGTTGGTCAGCGTATGGGGACACCTGGCGGCCGGCCAGCTTCGAGACATGATGACCGCCTTCAACTCCGGTGACATCGCGACCGCCCGCAAGATCAGCGTCACCCTCAGCCCGCTCAACGACGCGCAGTCCCGACTCGGCGGGGTCACGATGTCCAAGGCGGGGCTGAGCCTGCTGGGCTTCGGCGTCGGATCACCCCGGTTGCCGCAGATGCCCGCCACCGCCGAACAGCTCGAGGGGTTGGCCGGCGACATGCGGGCGGCGGCAGTGCTCGGAGACATGTCGCCGGCCGAGCGGCTTCGGCGGTGATGAACGCCGATCTCGCGCCCCCCGCGCCCCTGGCTCCGGGCGCGCTGCGGGTGACCGCGCTCGGCGGCATCGGCGAAATCGGCCGGAACATGACCGTTTTCGAGCATCTCGGCCGTCTGCTCATCGTCGACTGCGGGGTGCTGTTCCCGGGGCACGACGAACCGGGTGTCGACCTGATACTGCCCGACCTCCGTCATGTCGAAGACCGGCTCGACGATGTCGAGGCGCTGGTGCTCACCCACGCACACGAGGACCACATCGGAGCGATTCCCTTTCTGCTCAAGCTGCGCGGCGACATCCCGGTGGTGGGCTCGAAGTTCACGTGCGCGCTGGTCGCCGCCAAGTGCCGGGAGCACCGGATCAATCCCCGCCTCGTGGAAGTCGCTGAGGGACAACGCAGTACACACGGGGTGTTCGAGTGTCAGTACTTCGCGGTCAACCACTCCATCCCCGATGCGCTGGCGATCGCGATCCGCACCGGAGCCGGCACGGTCCTGCACACCGGAGACATCAAACTCGACCAGTTGCCGCCGGACGGCCGTCCCACCGACCTACCCGGGATGTCGCGCCTCGGTGACGCCGGGGTGGATCTGTTCCTCTGCGACTCCACGAATGCCGAGATTCCCGGCGTGGGTCCCTCGGAGAGCGAAGTCGGGCCGACCCTGCACCGGCTCATCCGGGGAGCCGACGGGCAACGGGTGATCGTGGCGTGCTTCGCCTCCAACGTCGACCGGGTCCAGCAGATCGTCGACGCCGCTGTGGCATTGGGCCGCCGGGTGTCGTTCGTCGGCCGGTCGATGGTGCGCAATATGGCGATCGCGCGCGACCTCGGATTCCTCACGGTCGAGGACAGCGACGTCGTCGACATCTCCGCCGCGGAGATGATGTCGCCGGGCAGCCTGGTGCTCATCACCACGGGCACCCAGGGCGAACCGCTGTCGGCGTTGTCGCGGATGTCGCGCGGTGAGCACCGCAGCATCTCCCTCACCCGCGACGACCTCATCATCCTGTCGTCGTCGCTGATCCCGGGCAATGAGGAGGCGGTCTTCGGGGTCATCGACGCCCTCTCCAAGATCGGCGCCCGGGTGGTCACCAATCAGCAGGCGCGCGTGCATGTCTCGGGACACGCCTATGCCGGCGAGTTGTTGTTCCTCTACAACGGGGTCCGTCCGCGCAATGTGATGCCGGTGCACGGCACCTGGCGCCACCTGCGGGCCAACGCCAAGCTGGCTGCTCGCAGTGGGGTGCCCGAGGACGCGATCATGCTGGCCGAGAACGGGGTGAGCGTCGATCTGACGGCCGGCAAGGCCGCCATCGCCGGGGCCGTTCCGGTGGGCAAGATGTTCATCGACGGCCTGGTGTCGGGGGATGTCGGCGACGCCACGCTGGGGGAGCGACTCCTGCTCAGTTCGGGTTTCATCGCGGTGACGGTGGTCGTTCGCCGCGACAACGGCCGGCCCGCCGCACCGCCGCATCTGTACTCCCGGGGGTTCTCCGAGGATCCCAAGGCACTGGAGCCGGTGGCGCGCAAGGTCGAACAGGAGCTCGAATCCCTTGCCGCATCTTCCGTCACCGATCCGGTGCGCATCGCGCAGGCGGTCCGCCGCACGGTCGGAAAATGGGTCGGGGAGACCTATCGCCGACAGCCGATGATCGTGCCGACGGTGCTGGAGATCTAGCGCTTGTTGACGAACCCGGCGTCCACCGGCAGTGCCACCCCGGTCACGTAGCGGGCGGCGTCGGACACCAGCCAGAAGACCGCGTTGGCGATGTCCTCGGATTGCAGAACCTCGACCGGCAGTGCGTTGGACATGTCCGGACCGCCTAACTGTTGCTGCGCCATACCGTCCAGCCAGGACCGGGTGAAATCGTTGTCGATCATCGGGGTGTCGACGCCTGCCGGATGCACCGAGTTGACCCGAATGCTGTAGGGCGCAAGAAAATTGGCGTAGGCCCGCATCAGGCCGACGATGCCGTGTTTGGCGGCGGTGTAGCCCAGCGAGCCGGCGATGGGCGCGCCGATGCCCACCAGGCCGGCGACTGAACTGGTCAGCACCACCGCCCCGCCGTCGCCCTGTTTGATCAGCGGGCGCATCGCGACGTCGACGGTGTGATAGACCCCGGTGAGGTTGACGTCGATGACGTCCTGCCAGGCATTCTCACCCATCATCGGCGCGATACCGGCGTTGGCGATCACGATGTCGAGCCGGCCCAGTTCGGTGATTCCCTCGGCCAGAGCGGTTTTCAGCGCGGCCCGGTCTCGCACATCGGCCTGGCGGGCGACGATGCGCGCACCGGTGTCCTCGACGAGCGTGATTGTTTGTGCCAAATCGTCCGGCGTCGCCAGAGGGTAGGGGACACCGGCGATCTGCTCACAGATGTCGACCGCGATGATGTCGGCGCCTTCGGAGGCCAGCTTGACCGCGTGCGCACGGCCCTGCCCGCGCGCCGCGCCGGTGATGAACGCGACCTTGCCGCTCAGACCGCCCTCGAACGTTGCCACGTCTCAGGCGCGCAACTGGCCCTTGGCCGGGTCGCCGGCCGGGATGGGCTCGAGCATCTTGAGATCGGGCGCGCCGGCGAGGTGTTCGCCGATCTCCGCGAACAGGGTGCCCACGGCCGGGGCGGTGCCGTGTGCCTTCAGCGCCTCCGCGTCGGCCCACTGCTCGATGAAGACGAAAGTGTCCCCGGTCTGGTGCAGCGAATACAGTTCGCAGCCGGGCTCGTCGTGCACCGCCTCGATGGCCTTGGTGCAGGCCGCACGAACGGCATCGACGGATTCCGGCTTGGCGGTGAATGAGGCGACGATGACGACGGGCAGCGGACTGGGCATCGGGCTGGCTCCGATCTGGACGGGGAGTTGAACCTTCACCGTAACGCCCGATTGCCTCGCCCCGCACGGGCCATGATGGTCGGATGAATCGGGCAGCTGAGCAACCGCAGGACCGCAAGTCGCTCTACATGACCGTCCTGATGACACCGGATATGGCGAACTTCTCCGGCAACGTCCACGGCGGCACCCTGCTGAAGTTGCTCGATCAGGTGGCCTACTCGTGTGCGAGCCGGTACGCCGGCACCTACGTGGTGACGCTGTCGGTTGACCGCGTGCTGTTCCGCGACGCGATCAAGGTGGGCGAACTCGTGTCCTTCTCGGCGTCGGTGAACCACACCGGCCGGACCTCGCTGGAGGTGGGAATCCGGGTCGACACCGAGAACATCCAGGACGGCACCCGCCGGCACACCAACAGCTGCTACTTCACCATGGTCGCCGTCGACGACTCCGGTAGCCCGGTACCGGTCCCGCCGCTGGTCCCGACCACCGAGCGGGAGCGGAACTGGTTCGACGGCGCGATCGCCCGCCGGGGCGCGCTGAAAGCCGCATTCGCCGATTAGATTTCGGTCTGGCAACGGACCGTCGTGTAACCCCTGTGTCTTATGGTGCGGATGTGGCTGGTGCGATTAGTCTTGCCCGCATGGCGAATAAGACGGCCGCTCGCTCTGGCGCGCGAACGACCAGGTCACAAGCCCCCTCTCGGCCCGTCAAGCCGGCGCCTCCGCGGCGCAAGCCGCCGGTCAAGAAGGGCCCCTCGCCGCTGGCGGTTGCTGCCGCCGCGGGCGGCCGGGCGGCCAGGGCGACCTGGCTGCTGGTGGCCCGGGGCGCGGGATCCACGGCGCGTTCGGTCGGCCGGGCGCGCGATATCGAGCCCGGCCACCGCCGGGACGGCATCGCGCTGGGTCTGCTGGCACTGGCCGTCGTGATTGCCGCGGCCTCGTGGTTCGACGCCGCCCGCCCGGTCGGAGCCTGGATCGACTCGGGCTTGCGGACCGTCGTCGGCGGTGCCGTCGTCCTGCTGCCACTGCTCATCGCGGCGATGGCGGTGATGCTGATGCGTACCGAGCCCTACCCCGAGACCCGCCCGCGCCTGGTTCTGGGCACTCTCATGATCGCCCTGCCGGTGCTCGGACTGTGGCATCTGTGGGCCGGATCGCCCGCCGACCCGGCCGCGCGCCAACGGGCCGGCGGTTTCATCGGATTCGCCATCGGCGGGCCGCTGTCCGACGGGCTGACGGTGTGGATCGCCACCCCGCTGCTGATCGGGGCCGCGTTGTTCGGTGTGCTGCTGATCACCGGAACCACCATCCGGGAAGTGCCGGGAACGCTGTACGACATGTTCGGCACCCGCGGACGCTACGCGGACGGCTATGCCGACGACGACTATGACGGCGACTATGACGACGACGGCTACGGGTACGGCCACGGGGGCCATGACGACGAGTTCGGGGACGACGCCGACGGTGGCTACCCGAAGCTGGACCGGCCGCAGGAGCGTCGGACCGCGCGGTTGGGTGCCTCGCCGGCCGGCTACGCCGGATCCGCCGGGGTCGACGTGCCCGAACTCGATGGGTCGGCAAACCTCTCAGGTCCCATCGGGACGCCCTATGACAACTATCCGCTCGACGACGCGGAGGCCGCTCCGGTCAACCTCACCGAGCCGATCAAGCCGCGCCGGCGCAAATCTGCGCCGCCCAAGGCGCCGGCCGAGGAGGCCGTCAAGGAAACCGTGGCACTCGACCGCGTGGTCGAGGGCTCCTACACCCTGCCCTCGCTCGAACTGCTCACCCCGGGTGACCCGCCCAAGCGGCGCAGTTCGGCCAACGACCAGATCATGGAAGCCATCTCCTCGGTCCTCGATCAGTTCAAGGTCGACGCGGCGGTCACCGGCTGCACCCGCGGGCCGACCGTCACCCGTTATGAGGTCGAGCTTGGCCCCGGTGTGAAGGTCGAGAAGATCACTGCGCTGCAACGCAATATCGCCTATGCGGTGGCCACCGAGAGTGTGCGGATGCTGGCCCCCATCCCGGGGAAGTCCGCCGTCGGCATCGAGGTGCCCAACACCGACCGCGAGATGGTGCGTCTCGCCGACGTCCTGACCGCCTCGTCGACCCGCAGCGACCACCACCCGCTGGTGATCGGTCTGGGCAAGGACATCGAAGGCGACTTCATCTCCGCGAACCTGGCCAAGATGCCGCACCTCCTGGTGGCCGGCTCCACCGGGTCGGGCAAGTCCAGCTTCGTCAACTCCATGCTGGTGTCGCTGCTGGCGCGGTCCACGCCGGACGAGGTGCGGATGATCCTCATCGACCCGAAGATGGTGGAACTGACGCCGTATGAAGGCATTCCGCACCTCATCACCCCGATCATCACCCAGCCCAAGAAGGCGGCCGCCGCGCTGGCCTGGCTGGTGGAGGAGATGGAACAGCGCTACCAGGACATGCAGGCCTCGCGGGTTCGCCATATCGACGACTTCAACGCCAATGTCCGGTCGGGGAAGATCACCACGCCGCTGGGCAGCCAGCGCGAGTACAAGCCCTACCCCTACATCGTGGCGATCGTCGACGAGTTGGCCGACCTGATGATGACCGCGCCGCGGGACGTCGAAGAGGCCATCGTGCGGATCACCCAGAAGGCGCGGGCCGCCGGGATCCACCTGGTGCTGGCCACCCAGCGGCCGTCGGTGGACGTCGTCACCGGGCTGATCAAGACCAATGTGCCGTCCCGGCTGGCCTTCGCGACGTCGTCACTGACCGACAGCCGGGTGATCCTCGACCAGCCTGGCGCGGAGAAGCTGATCGGCATGGGCGACGGGCTGTTCCTGCCGATGGGGGCGAGCAAGCCGATCCGGTTGCAGGGTGCCTACATCAGCGACGAGGAGATCCAGGCGGTGGTGCAGGCCTGTAAGGATCAGGCCGAGCCGGATTACACCGACGGCGTCACAGCCGCCAAGCCCTCCGGTGACCGCAGCGACGTCGACCCCGATATCGGCGACGACATGGATGTCCTGCTGCAGGCCGTCGAACTGGTGGTCTCCAGCCAATTCGGTTCGACGTCGATGCTGCAGCGCAAGCTGAGGGTCGGCTTCGCCAAGGCCGGGCGGTTGATGGACCTGATGGAGACCCGCGGCATCGTGGGCCCGTCCGAAGGGTCCAAGGCGCGTGAGGTGCTGGTCAAACCTGACGAGTTGGCCGGAACGCTGGCCGCCATCCGCGGCGGGGGAGCCGTCGACGATGACGAGGACGAGGACGACAGCGGGGTACCCGAGGATTTCTAAGGTCATGGTCGCGCTCCTCAACGCGGCCCGGGGGCCGCTTGATCGTCGCGCGACTAAAGCACCCGCAGCATCCGGGTGTTGCCCAGGATGTTGGGTTTGACGTAGCTCAGATCCAGGAACTCCGCCACGCCGACGTCGTAGGAGCGGCACATCTCCTCGTAGACCTCCGCGGTCACCGGGGTGCCCTCGATCTCGGCGAAGCCGTGGCGGCCGAAGAACTCGGTTTCGAAGGTCAGCACGAACAGGCGCTGCAACTGCAACTCGCGGGCGACCTCCAGCAGCCGGTCGACGATCGCATGCCCGATTCCTTTGCCCCTGACCGTCGGGTCCACCGCGACGGTTCGTACCTCGCCGAGGTCGGACCACAGCACGTGCAGGGCCCCGCAGCCGACCACCTGCCCCTCGAATTCGGCCACCCAGAACTCCTGAACTCCCTCGTAGAGGGTGACCAGGTTCTTCTCCAGCAGGATGCGGCCGGCATAGGTGTCGACGAGGCGTTTGATCTCCGGCACGTCCGAGGCGCGGGCCCGACGGACGGAGACATCGCGAGGGCGGCCGTCGACCGACGGCCCCCCGGTCGCGGAATCGGTCACGGCGCAACCTTATCGGTCCCGGTTTTTTGCCTGTCGCAGGCGATATCCTGTTGATCGTGCCGGGCCAACCACAAACCCCCCCTGCGGCCCGGCGCGTCGGGACGGTGAATCTCGCAAACGCGTTGACCGCCCTGCGACTTCTCCTGGTCCCGGTCTTCCTCTACTTCCTTTTTGCCGGCGGCGGCCACGAGACGGCAAGCCGCATAACGGCCTTCGTGATCTTCGCTGTCGCCATCATCACCGACCGGATCGACGGCTGGTTGGCCCGGACCTACGACATGGTCACCGAATTCGGCAAGCTCGCCGACCCGATCGCCGACAAGATGCTGATCGGCGCGGCCCTGATCGGACTGTCGATGCTCGGCGACCTGCCCTGGTGGGTCACGGTGTTGATCCTCATTCGGGAGCTCGGTGTGACGGTGATGAGGTTCGCGCTGCTCAGTCGGGGCGTGATCCCGGCCAGTCGCGGAGGCAAACTCAAGACGCTGGTGCAGGCCATCGCGATCGGCCTGTTCATCCTCCCGCTGCACAGTTGGCCACCCATCTGGACGACGGTGGCCTGGGCGGTGATGTGGGTGGCGATCGTGTTGACCGTGCTCACGGGCCTGGACTACGTGGTCTCGGCGTTTCGGGGCGACCGACCCGCCGACTGATCGCCCGGGCGGGAACCAACCCGTGCGCCTCTGCGTTGCACCTATTGCTGCGACGAATCAAGGAGGACAGCGCGATGGCGATACTGCTGCGAGAAGTGATCGGTGACGTGTTGCGGCGCAACCGGACGTCGCAGGGTCGCACCTTGCGTGAGGTCTCCGACTCGGCGCGGGTGAGCCTGGGTTACCTGTCCGAGGTCGAACGGGGCCGCAAGGAGGCCTCCAGCGAACTGCTCAGCGCCATCTGCACCGCTCTGGAGGTGCCGATGTCGCGGGTGCTCTGCGATGCGGGCGTGGAGTTGGCGTGCCACGAGGGCGTCAAACACCTCGCCGAGGCCCCTTCCGCCATCCCCCATCGGGCGGCCATGGCGGTCGCCTGAGCCGCGAATTTGCCGGAATTTCGACGACTGACCGGCATCGGGCTGTGGTCTTCGGCGCGGACCCGATAAATTGGGCTCCGACAAACCGGCATGACTCCCTTGTGCGGTATTCGACTTTGAAGGCGGGCAACTAAATGGCCAATCCGTTCGTGAAGGCGTGGAAGTACCTGATGGCGCTGTTCGGCTCGAAGGTGGACGAGTACGCCGACCCCAAGATCCAGATCCAGCAGGCCATCGAGGAAGAGCAGCGCCGGCACCAGGGGCTGACCCAGCAGGCTGCCCAGGTCATCGGCACTCAGCGTCAGCTGGAGATGCGGCTGAACCGTCAGCTGGCTGATATCGAGAAGCTGCAGGCCAACGTGCGCCAGGCACTGTCGCTGGCCGACCAGGCCACCGCCGCCGGCGATGTCACCAAGGCCACCGAGTACAACAACGCCGCAGAAGCCTTCGCAGCCCAGCTGGTGACGGCCGAGCAGAGCGTCGAGGACCTCAAGGTCCAGCACGACCAGGCGCTGCAGGCCGCGCAGCAGGCGAAGAAGGCCGTCGAGCAGAGCGCATTGAATGTGCAACAGAAGGTCGGTGAGCGCACCAAGCTGCTCGGCCAGCTCGAGCAGGCCAAGATGCAGGAGAAGGTCGCTGAATCGCTGCGGTCCATGGACGCGATGGCCGCCCCCGGCAATACGCCGAGCCTCGACGAGATCCGCGAGAAGGTCGAGCAGCGCTACGCCAACGCCATGGGCTCGGCGGAGCTGGCCCAGAACTCGGTCGAGGGCCGGATGATGGAAGTTCAGCAGGCGGGTGTGCAGATGGCCGGGCATTCCCGGCTCGAGCAGATCCGGGCCTCGATGCGTGGTGAGTCTCTGACGGCCGGCGGTACCGCGGCTCCGGCCACCCCGGCCATCACACCTGAGCCCGAGCAGCCGCTCGGCCAGTAAGGCACGTATGGGAGGCGTTACTCGATGACGGTGAAACCTACTGGCTTCGCCTCGAGGCAGTGGCGGTCGGCGGTGCAACGCAGCGTCGACACCGTCAGCGAGTACGCCGACGTCGCCGCGCAGAAACTCAGTGCGGTCTCCGATCCGCGCGCCCGGTTGCTGCGTAAGCGGCGCTGGGCGTTGCGGCTCGGGCTGTTCTTCGGCTTCGCGTCGGTCTTCTGGGTGCTGGTCACCGGGCTGTTGGCCGCGTGGAGCACTCCGGTGTGGGCATTGCTGATCACCGGGCTGATCGGTGCCGGTGCGGCCGTGCCCGCAACGTTGTGGCTGCTGCGCTACCGGTGGCTGCGGGGCGAACCGCTGCCGCCGCAGCGTGAGGTCAGCGGCCGCCGGTTGCCGCCGCTCGGCTCGGCGGCCAGGTCGGCGATGTCCGCGCTGGGAGCATCCGAGCGGGGCCTGCATTCGCTGCTGGGCGTACTCGATCGCGGACGGATGCTGCCGGCCGACGAGATTCGCGATCTGACCGCCGCGGCGGGCCGATCCGCCGCAACGATGACGGCGACCGCAGCGCAGGTGGTTTCGATGGAACGCGCCGCGGGGGAGGATGCGCACGCCCGGGCCTACCTGGCGCCGACGATCAACGCGCTCACCACCCAACTCACCAGCGGGGTGCGTCAGTACAACGAGATGGTCACCGCCGCAGCGCATGTCGTGTCCTCGGCCAATGCCGGCGCCCCGATGGTCGAGCAGCGTTACCGCCACGAACTCACCGACGCCACCGACCGGCTGTCGGGGTGGGCGCAGGCGTTCGAGGAATTGGGGCAGTCCTCGAGGGTCTGAGGGTCAGAGCGTGGGTTTGAGCGCCGGAACGGCCGCGCCCAGCACACCGCGCACCAGCGCCTTGGTCATGTCCCACATGTCGAAGTAGTCGCGCCACAGCGTGATCCGGCCGTCCGACACCTCGAACACGCCGCACACCCAGAACTGCAGTCGCACCGGGCCGAACGCCAGAACGTCGGTGCGCTCGGTCAGCACCGACGAGCCGTTGACCGCGATGCGGTGGACCTTCACCTCGAAGCCGGCCCGACCCTCCATGGCGCGAAACAGCTTCATCGCCCGGACGCGGCCGCGGATGGTCGGGAAACCGACGTTCTGATAGACGAGATTGTCGTCGAGGACCGCGCCCGCGCCATCGATGTCCATGTTCTGCAGGCTGCTGAGCAGCACCTCGACGGTGTGGGCGTTGTCGATGTCGGAGCTGACGCTGATCTGGTCGGTCATGGTGCCCAGCCTAGTCGCGGGCTTGCATTCCGCAGTTCACCAGCCGAATCCGACCAGTCGCAGGCCGGATTCCTTAAACCTAGCTTCGGGTAGACAGTTACGACCGTCGACAACCAGATTCCCGGTCATAACTCTGCGCAATTCGGCAGGGTCGATCAGGCGCAACTCCGGCCACTCTGTTGCAACCAGAACAGCATCTACCCGGTCTGCCGCCTCGTAGGCATCACGTGTCAGTCTTACGGCCTCGAAGCCCTTGGGAAGCGACGTGATCACCGGGTCGAAGGCCGATACCACGGCTCCGCCGGCCAGCAGGCGCCGAACGATATCGAGCGCAGGCGCATCGCGCAGATCATCGGTTCCGGGTTTGAAGGTCAACCCGAGTACCGCGATCCGCCGACCCTTGATGATGTGGAGTTCCTGCTGGAGTTTGCGCACCGCGCGTGCGCGTTGCATCTCGTTGATCTCAACCGTCGCCCTCAACATGGGCGGCGTATAGCCGAACTCCTGGCCCGAGGCTACCAACGCCGCAACGTCCTTGCCTAGACACGAGCCACCCCACCCGATGCCGGGACTCAGGAACGAGACACCGATCCGGGCGTCGGCTCCGACCGCAGGAAGGACTTCCCGGGCATCGGCGCCAAAGAACTCACACAGCCGTGCCATCTCGTTGGCAAAGCTGATTTTCGTGGCGAGAAATGCATTCGCGGCGTACTTGATCATCTCCGCCGAAGACATTTCGGTCGTGATCAACACCGGTCTGAATCCCGCGCGGGCGCCCTCGAACGACTGATCCAACACCGGTTGGAAGAGGGCCGCGACTCGGCTGACATCCTCATCGGCGCCGCCCAAGACGATTCGGTCCGGGTAGAGAAAGTCAGCGATGGCAGAACCCTCGCGAAGGAACTCGGGATTGGATACGACGTGGAAGGACTGCTGACAACCTCGCTGCACCGCATCCGCGAGGGCCGTCCGTATCCAGTTGCCCGAGCCCACCGGTACCGTCGACTTGTTGACGACGACCACCTCGGGGCGAAGAAAAGGACCCATCGACTGCACAGCATTCTCAAGCTGCGTGAGATCCGGTGAGCCGTTGGGCCCGGGTGGAGTTCCCACGCAGAGGATGACGAAATCGGCGTCTTCCAGTGCCTGCTCAGGGCGGTCGGTGAACGTGAGCCGTCCAGTCGACAGGGCCGCCTTCAGCATTTCCGGCAAGCCCGGCTCGATGAACGGCACGTGGCCGGTATTGAGCTGACCCGTCCGGACCGAATCATTGTCAAGCCCAACGACCGAGTATCCCAAGAACGCCATGCACGTTGCGGTTACCGCGCCTACATAACCGGTGCCGACGACAGCGACCCGGTAGCGCGGCTCAACATCGTCGACGGGCTGAGCTTCCGTATCCCGGCGGTGACGAAACCACTCGATGGTCTCCCTCAACCCGTCGCGAACGTTGACCCGTGGCTCCCACTGCAATGCGCTGCGGGCCAGGGTGATATCGGGCTGGCGCTGGGATGGATCGTCCTGCGGACGCGCAGTGAACTGCACGACCGAGCCAGAGCCGGTGAGATCGCGAACTAGTTCGGCGACCTCCAGGATGCTCATCTCATGAGGATTTCCCATGTTGATAGGCGGAAAATTCCTTGCAGCTTTGATTTCCTCGAGGCGGCAGAGAGTCCGGTCTGTTATCTTGTCCGCAGCTTTTCGCGCAGCGCTTTTCGCTCTGTCGGGTAGCACAGCGCGGGCTGCGCTTCCGAGACGTCCTTTCCCGGCGTTGCGGGCCTGTCCGTATGGGCTGGGTCGACTACTCGGCTGCGCCTGATCTAGGTACGAGGCGTAACCGGCTTGCGAGTACCAACGTCGCCATTCCTGCGCGAATTGAGACCGCGCGGAACGGAGCCAAGGCTTGTCTGGCCCGGCGAAGTGAACAATTACCGGGTCTTGAGCAATCTTGAGTCGGCGGGGGACGAGACTGTCGAATACGTTGAAAGTGGGGGGAAGGCTGTCGAATCGATCACCGAAGAGGAGATTGAAGACGTCCTGATCCACAATCTTGAGGTCGCGAGTCTGGAATATTTGCTGTGCTTTGATCCATGTTTGTTCTTGCCGCATTCTCCTCAGCGATAGGCGGAGCACGCCGGCATTGAAGTACGGCCGGCTGGGTGTGCCGAACAGATGGGCGCCGGTCGCCCAGTCATGGACGCCGCCAACGGGATGGTGGAGTTTCCAGGCAAGCAGATCATCGAGGGGTGCCCGGACCAGCGTGTCGACATCGAGGTAAAGAACGTCGTCGAGTTCCGGCAGAATCTCCGCAAACAGAAGTTTGCTGTAGGTGAAGTAGGATATGTGCTCCACGCCGGAGATCACTCGGTCTTTGTGCAGGGGTTCGAGCTCTGACACGGTCGCTACTTCGAGTTCCAGGCCGTGTGCCGTCGCTGCCGACCTGACCATTGCGATCAGTTCTTCGTCGACCCCCGTCGGCACGGCGAGCACGACTCCGTCAGCGCGGCGACCGAAGCGTGCTATCTGCGCAATGTTGCACGGAACATAGCGCAGGTAGGTCTCATCGGCCGCGAGGATGATTGTCGTCACGAGCTGTCTCCGGCGGTTAGTCTGTGGGGGTCGTGGTCAGAGCGGAGAGGCGTGAAATCTTGCTTTTCGGAATCCATTTCACCCGAAGTGGATTTTAATCATGAATTCTAGATCTGCTGCGAGCGGTGCCTGAACGGATGCGGGTCGTCGTTGTGGCCGGACCGGAAGCCGGGCACGCTTTCCCGGCGATCGCCCTGTGTCTGCGTTTCCTGGAAGCCGGTGACGTCCCGGTCCTGCTGACCGGCCCAGAGTGGCTCGATACCGCCCGGGCAGCCGGGATCGAGGCGAGCGAGCTCGCGGGGTTGGTCGCGGAGGACTCCGACGACGATGACGACGCCGGGGCCAAGATCCATGGCCGCGCGGCCCGCATGGCGGTCCTGAACAATGCTGCGCTGCAACAGCTTCGGCCGGATCTGGTGGTCTCAGACGTCATCACAGCGTGCGGCGGAATGGGTGCAGAACTACTCGGCTTGCCGTGGGTGGAACTGTGCCCCCACCCGCTCTACCTGCCCTCGACAGGCCTGCCGCCGATCGGTAGCGGCCTGGCGCCTGGGACTGGTGTCGGGGGGCGGCTGCGCGACACCGTCATGCGTGCCTTCACTGCGCGATCCATCCGCGTCGGCGATAACCAGCGCGCGACGGCCCGCGCCGGCATCGGACTGCCCGCCTGTGATCCGGGCCCGCGTCGGCGCCTCATCGCGACCCTGCCGGCACTGGAGGTGCCACGCCCGGACTGGCCGGCCGAGGCTGTTGTCGTCGGCCCACTGCACTTCGAGCCCACCGCCGCCGTGCTCGCCGTTCCGCCCGGGGCCGGACCGGTGGTCGTGGTGGCACCGTCGACCGCAGTCAGCGGTGCCGCAGGCCTGGCCGAGCTGTCGTTGCAATACCTGGTTCCGGGACGGACGTTGCCGGCCGGTTCGCGACTGGTGGTGTCGCGACTCGGCGGCGACGACGTTGAGGTGCCCCTGTGGGCGACGGTGGCCCGGGTCCGTCAGGACGAGTTGCTGCGCCACGCCGACGTCGTCGTGTGCGGGGGAGGGCACGGCATGCTGTCCAAGACGCTGCTGGCCGGCGTGCCGATGGTGGTGGTGCCCGGCGGCGGCGATCAGTGGGAGTTGGCGAATCGCGTTGTGCGGCAGGGCAGTGCGAGGTTGGTGCGTCCGCTGACCGGCGATGCGCTCGCTGCGGCGGTCGGCGAGGTTCTGTCGCAGCCGCACTACCGCGAGGCGGCGAGCCGGGCGGCCCAGGGTATCGCCGCGGTGGCGGATCCGGTGAGGGTGTGCCGAGAGGCGCTGTCGCCCTGACGCTGGGTAGCTTGGTGGCGTGCGGAAGACGCAATTCCATGAACTCGTCGAGGCGCAGTTCGGCGCGGTGCGCGGGGCATCCCTCCTGGTCGATCATGTGCTGACCCGACTGGGGGGACGGACCGCCGTGCAGGCCATCGAGGCCGGTATCGACCCCCGCGACGTGTGGTGGGCGCTGTGCGCCGACTTCGACGTGCCCCGCGATCAGTGGTAGCCCGAGTCCGCCGATGGCGACACGCGGGCGCGCCTGCTTGCCATCGAACACATGTTCGTTAATGTGGTGACTGTTCGACCGAGCAGTCGCGACCGAGTTTTTGTCGGAGGCCTTCTTTACCGTCGCGGTTAACCGACCAAACACCGGTCAACCGAACACCACACGAACGGAGACATCCATGGCGCAGCAAGCCCCTGATCGCGAGAAGGCTCTCGAACTCGCGCTCGCCCAGATCGAGAAGAACCACGGAAAGGGCGCTGTGATGCGCCTCGGCGACGAGGTCCGCCAACCCATCGCGGTCATCCCGACCGGATCCATCGCCCTGGACGTGGCGCTGGGCATCGGTGGTCTGCCCCGCGGGCGCATCGTCGAGATCTACGGCCCGGAGTCCTCGGGCAAGACCACCGTCGCCCTGCATGCGGTGGCCAACGCACAGGCCGCCGGCGGGATCGCGGCGTTCATCGACGCCGAGCATGCACTGGATCCGGAGTACGCCAAAAACCTCGGGGTGGACACCGACGCGCTGTTGGTCAGCCAACCCGATACCGGCGAGCAGGCGCTGGAGATCGCCGACATGCTGGTCCGTTCCGGGGCGATCGACATCCTGGTCATCGACTCGGTGGCCGCGCTGGTGCCACGCGCCGAAATCGAGGGGGAGATGGGCGACAGCCACGTCGGCCTGCAGGCCCGCCTGATGAGCCAGGCACTGCGCAAGATGACCGGTGCGCTGAGCAACTCCAATACCACCGCCATCTTCATCAACCAGCTGCGCGAGAAGATCGGCGTGATGTTCGGCTCGCCCGAAACCACCACCGGCGGTAAGGCATTGAAGTTCTACGCCTCGGTACGACTGGACGTGCGCCGGATCGAGACGCTCAAGGACGGCACCGACGCGGTGGGCAACCGCACCCGCTGCAAGGTGGTCAAGAACAAGGTGTCGCCGCCGTTCAAGCAGGCCGAGTTCGACATCCTCTACGGCAAGGGCATCAGCCGCGAAGGCTCGCTCATCGACATGGGCGTGGAGCAGGGCTTCATCCGCAAGTCGGGCTCGTGGTTCACCTACGAAGGCGAACAGCTGGGCCAGGGCAAGGAGAACGCCCGGAACTTCCTGATCGAGAACCCCCACATCGGCAACGAGGTGGAGAAGAAGATCAAAGAGAAGCTCGGGATCGGGGCAGTGCTGACCGATGAGCTCATCGATGACGTCCTGCCCGCCCCCGTTGACTTCTAGGGCAACAGAGGCGACGTCGGATACCCGCGAGGAGCAGGCGCACGCCTTGTGTTTGCGCCTGCTCACCGTGCGGGCCCGTGCCCGCGCTGAACTCGCCGCCCAGTTGGCCAACCGTGGATATCCCGACGACGTCTCCCAGAGAGTGCTGAGTCGGCTCGAAGCTGTCGGGCTGATCGACGACGACGACTTCGCCGATCAGTGGGTGCGCTCCCGACAGGCCAACGCGGGAAAAGGCAAGCGAGCGTTGGCTGCCGAGTTGCGCACCAAGGGTGTCGAGGACGAGGTGATCGCCGCCGCTCTCGGGGGTATCGACGCCGGCACCGAACGGGTTCGGGCCGAGCAACTCGTGGAACGTCGGCTTCGGCGTGAGGTGCTCGGCGACGGCGACGATATGAAAGTGACGCGTCGCCTGGTCGGGATGCTGGCACGCCGCGGCTACAGCCAGAGCATGGCTGTCGCGGTGGTCACCGACGCGGTGGCCGCTGAGCGGGAACGGCGTCACGTTTAGGCTCGGATGATGCGGATCTCGGTCAAGCTTGCGCCGACGTTCTCCTACCCCGAACTCGAACGTTTCTGGCGTGCGGCCGACCGCCTGGGCTTCGAGGCGGTGTGGAACTACGACCATTTCTACGGCCTGGTGGACAACGCCACGCCGACGCTCGAAGGGTGGACGACGCTGGCTGCCATGGGGGTGGTGGTGCGCCGGGCCCGCGTGGGCTGCATGGTGACCGGGGTGACCTACCGCAACCCGGCGATCCTTGCCAAGATGGCCGTCACCGTGGACCACATCAGCGGCGGCCGAATGGATTTCGGGATCGGAGCCGGCTGGCACCAGGATGAGCACCGCGGCTACGGGATCGACTTCCCTGGTCCCGGCACGCGGGTGGAGATGCTCGACGAGGCACTGACGGTGATCCGGCGACTGTGGACCGAGGATTCGGTCACCTTCTCAGGTCGGTTCTTCACTCTTGTCGACGCCCTGTGCGAGCCCAAACCCATTCAGCGCCCGCACCCGCCGATCGTGATCGGCGGCTCCAAGCCGAAGATGCTGCGGGTGATCGCCCGCCAGGCCGACGAGTGGAACATGCCGAGCCACCAGGGCCCGGCCGAGTGGGGCGAGGCGAACGTTCGGCTCGACGAGGCCTGCGCGGAGGTCGGTCGAGATCCTGAGCAGGTTCGCAGGTCGGTGCAACTGTTCCTGCATCCCCGCAAGCCCGGGCAGGTCGACGAGCAGCTGGGTCTGTTGCCGCAGTACCGCGACCTGGGTTGTCAGCACGCCGTGCTGTCGTTCTATCAGCCGCCGGGTCTGGAA
>CAISDL010000144.1 GCA_903884065.1 uncultured Actinomycetes bacterium
CCGCTGGATTGCGTCAACGGACAATTCTGGGATCCGATTACCAACACCTGCCAGACGCCCCAGCCGGCGGAAGACTGTGCGCCCGGTCAGTACTGGAACGCGTTGTCCAATGTGTGCCGGCCGCTGGGTCAGCTCTAGTCCCCCCCTTCGCGGTCCAAGCGGGGATGGCGTCCTGGCGTTCTGGTGCCCTCGGTGAGATTCGAACTCACACTGCACGGGTTTTGAATCCGTTTCCTCTGCCAGTTGGGATACGAGGGCGGCGGGTAATCGCGGAGTCTCACGATAGTTGATGACGTTCCCGTCCATACCACCCGTCCGCGCCCCGTTTCGCCTCACACCGCACCGCACGCGACAATGGGCCCCATGACTGCTGAATCGACGGCGAGACGCGAGGGGGAGTCGCCCGTCGCCGGGCGGCGGGTCCTGATTGCCGAGGACGAGGCGCTGATCAGGCTGGACCTCGCCGAGATGCTCCGTGAAGAGGGCTATCAGGTGGTCGGCGAGGCCGGCGACGGCCAGGAGGCGGTCGAGTTGGCCGAGAGCCTGCGCCCCGACCTGGTCATCATGGACGTCAAGATGCCGCGTCGGGACGGCATCGACGCCGCCGCGGAGATCGCGGCCAAGCGGATCGCGCCGGTCGTCGTGCTCACTGCATTCAGCCAGCGCGATCTGGTGGAGAAGGCCCGCGACGCGGGCGCGATGGCCTACCTGGTCAAGCCGTTCTCGATCAGCGACCTGGTTCCGGCTATCGAGGTCGCGGTCAGCAGGTTCCAGGAGATCGCCCAACTGGAACGCGAAGTGGCCACCCTCGGCGACCGGCTGGAGACCCGCAAGGTCATCGAGCGCGCCAAGGGGTTGCTGCAGGCAAAGCATTCCATGACCGAACCCGAGGCCTTCACCTGGATACAGCGGGCAGCCATGGATCAGCGCACCACCATGAAACGGGTCGCCGAAGTGGTCCTGGAGACGCTGGCGTCGGCCCAAGAACCGCCGTCGCCGCAGTAAGACCCGCGTTTCGCGGCACCACCGCGCGCACTTTGGCCCCGCGTTGGCTATGTTCTACCGAAGCGTCGACGTTCAGGCCCGGGGAGCGGCCTGCGTGATTGATGCCGGACATTGACCCTTGACCCGGAGGTGAAACGTGCGCGCTCGG
The DNA here is from genome assembly GCA_903884065.1 of uncultured Actinomycetes bacterium. Classification (GTDB taxonomy): domain Bacteria; phylum Actinomycetota; class Actinomycetes; order Mycobacteriales; family Mycobacteriaceae; genus Mycobacterium. The sequence goes on from CAISDL010000144.1 coordinate 1,154, forward strand.
GCGACACGCAATGCAATCGCAGTCGGTTCTGCGGCCCTGCTGATGCTGGGCATGGCCGGTTGCAACAAACAACCCGCGCCCAGCAGCGAATCCGCCTCGGGCAGTTCGTCGGCCGAAGCGACCGCGGCGCCGGTCGATCTCAAGATCGTCGAGCAGGTCCAGATCGACCAGGAGGGCAAGGAGGTCAAGCCGGAAGCCGGCCTGACGCCCGTCGACCCCGCCGGCGACGGCAAGGCCATCTGCGAGCCGGTGAAGATCGCGATGGCCGGCGCCCTCAACGGCCCCGACGCCGCGCTGGGCATCAACGTCAAGAACGGTGTCCAACTGGCCCTGGACAAGCACAACGCCGCCAACCCGGGTTGCCAGATCGAACTGCGCACCTTCGACACCGAAGGCGATCCGCAGAAGGCCACCGCCATCGCGCCGCAGATCGTCGACGACCAGACGATCATCGGACTGGTCGGCCCGGCGTTCTCCGGGGAGACCAAGGCCACCGGTGGAGTGTTCGATCAGGCCGGCCTGCTGGCCGCCACCGCGTCGGCCACCAACGTGACGCTGTCCCAGCAGGGCTGGAAGACGTTCCTGCGCGGCCTGGCCGATGACGGCGTGCAGGGTCCCGCAGTCGCCAACTACATGAAGAACACCCTGGGCGACAAGAAGATCTGCGTCGTCGACGACAGCACCGACTACGGCAGCGGCCTGGCCAAGGCCGTCCGCGAAACCCTCGGCGAGGTTGCCGACGCGGCCTGCAACATCTCGGTGAAGAAGGGCGACAAGGACTTCTCCGCCGCCGTGACCCAGGTGAAGGGGCAGTCGCCGGACTCGGTGTTCTACAGCGGCTACTACGCCGAGGCGGCCCCCTTCGTCCAGCAGTTGCGCGACGCCGGCTTCACCGGAAAGTTCGCCAGCGCCGACGGCACCAAGGATCCGGAGTTCGTCAAGCAGGCCGGCTCGGCATCCAAGGACGCCGTGCTGTCCTGCCCGTGCGGCCCGGCCACCGGCACGTTCGCCGACGAGTACACCAAGAAGTTCAATCAGGCTCCCGGCACCTACAGCACCGAGGGCTATGACCTGGGCACCATCATGGCCAAGGGCATCGCCTCCGGCGCCGTCACCCGGGAAGCGCTGCTGAACTTCGCCCGGGCCTATGACGGTCAGGGCGTGGCACGCAAGTACCAGTGGAACGACAACGGCGAGCTCAGCACTACCCTGATCTGGATCTACAAGGTCCAGTAGGCGCCTCTCGAGGCGTGGCCGGGCCCGGTGAGTCCGGGTTCCCGGCCACGTCATCGCCTGCGTCAAGAACCCAAGGAGTCCGTTCCGCCGATGATCCACGAGTGCGTCGGTCAGTACGCCTGCCTCGCGGGTGACATCGGCTTCAACATCGCCAACCTGCGAAGCGGCTTCTGGCAGTTGACCGTGGACGGGTTGGCCTGGGGCGCGATCTACGCCCTCGTCGCGGTGGGCTACACCCTGGTGTTCGGTGTGCTGCGCCTGATCAACTTCGCGCACTCCGAGATCTTCATGTTCGGCATGTTCGGCGCGTATTTCTGTCTCAACATGATTCTGGGGTTCGCCCCCAGCGGCAACGCCTACAACCTCGGGGTCGGCCTCACGGTGTTCTACCTCGGGATCGCCATGCTGTTCGCGATGGCGGTATCAGGTTGTGCAGCAATCGGATTGGAGGCGGTCGCCTACCGGCCGCTGCGCCGGCGCAACGCGCGGCCGCTGACCTTCCTCATCACGGCCATCGGCATGTCCTTCGTGCTCCAGGAATTCGTCCACTTCGTGTTGCCCAAGATCCTCAAGGGCTACGGCGGAAGCAACGCCCAGCAGCCGATCATCCTGGTGCAGCCCAAGACCCAGTTCCACATCTTCAGCGCGTCGGTGTCCAACGTGACGTTGGTGATTATCGTCGCGGCCATGGTGCTCGCCAGGCTGACGTACCTCTTCGTCCACCACACGAAATTCGGCCGCGCCATCCGGGCGGTCGCCCAGGACCCCACCACCGCGACCCTGATGGGGGTTTCGCGGGAGCGGGTCATCATGACGACGTTCCTCATCGGTGGCCTGCTCGCCGGCGCGGCAGCACTGCTGTACACCCTGCGGGTACCACAGGGCATCATCTACTCCGGCGGCTTCCTGCTCGGCATCAAGGCGTTCTCGGCAGCCGTCCTGGGCGGAATCGGCAACCTGCGCGGGGCACTGCTGGGCGGCATCATCCTCGGCGTCATGGAGAACTACGGGCAGGCCGTTTTCGGCACGCAATGGCGCGACGTCGTCGCCTTCGTACTACTGGTTCTGGTGCTGCTGGTCCGCCCGACCGGCATCCTCGGTGAAAGCCTCGGGAAGGGGCGGGCGTGACGCACCGCACCCACCTTGGTCGCTCGGGGAGCAACCTCCTGGCCCCCGGCGACGGACTGCGGCGGTGGTGGTCGGGGCTGGGTCGGTTCCAGAAGTGGGGCTTCGGGGTTCTCGGCTTCGGCGCACTAGCGCTGCTGCCCCTGTACACCCCGCCGTTCCTGGATACCCCGGGCATCAGCTTCGGTGGCACCATGGCCCAGTTCGCGATGGTGGCCATCATCGCCATCGGGCTCAATGTCGTTGTCGGACAAGCCGGCCTTCTCGACCTTGGCTATGTCGGCTTCTATGCGGTGGGTGCCTACACCGTCGCCCTGTTGACCAGCCCGGACAGTCCTTGGAACAGGGTGGGCGCCGACGGATGGTTCACCGAGAAGTGGGCCTGGCTGGCCTGCGTGCCGATCGCCATGGCCGCCACCGCACTGGCCGGACTGATCCTGGGTATCCCGACGCTGCGACTGCGCGGTGACTACCTGGCCATCGTGACCCTCGGCTTCGGCGAGATCATCCGATTAGTCGCCGACAACCTCGGCGGCATCACCAACGGGCCCCGCGGTTTGAACGAGGTCGCCTACCCTCGCGTGGGAGAGAGCGCAAAGCTTCCCAACGGCGTTTTCTCAAGCGGCAATTCGTCCGGAGACGCCAACTACGGCACCTGGTGGTTCTGGCTGGGACTCATCCTCATCGTGGCCATCCTGATTCTGGTGGGGAACCTGGAACGCAGTCGGGTGGGCCGGGCCTGGGTGGCCATCCGGGAGGACGAGGACGCCGCAGAGGTGATGGGCGTCAACACGTTCCGGTTCAAACTGTGGGCCTTCGTGATCGGCGCGGCGATCGGCGGCCTGTCCGGTGCGCTCTACGCAGGCCAGGTGCAGTACGTCGCGCCGCCGACGTTCAACATCATCAACTCGATGCTGTTCCTGTCCGCCGTCGTCCTCGGTGGCCAGGGCAACAAACTGGGCGTCATCTTCGGAGCCTTCGTCATCGTCTACCTCCCCAACCGGTTGCTCGGGGTTGAGGCCTTCGGCATCAACCTCGGCGACCTGAAATACCTGTTCTTCGGTCTGGCCCTGGTGGTGATGATGATCTTCCGTCCACAGGGCCTGTTCCCCGTGCGCCAGCAACTGCTGGCCTACGGAAAGTCGGCGCGCGCGTTGCTGTCGCGGGCGGATCCGGACAAGGCCGCGTCATGACCGAACCGGTGATCGACGAGGCAATGGCGGGGCTGACCCGCGACGTCGGCGTGGCCGAAGGTGAAACCCTGCTGCAGGCAACCGATCTCACCGTCCGCTTCGGCGGCCTCACGGCGCTGGACTCGGTGAGCTTCTCCATCCGGCGCGGTGAGATCCTCGGTCTGATCGGGCCCAACGGCGCCGGCAAGACCACCTGTTTCAACGCCATAACCGGGGTGTACCGGCCTTCGTCGGGCACCGTGGATTTCGACGGTCAACGTATCGGCCGTATGAAGCGTCACCAGATCACCCGGTTGGGGATTGCCCGCACATTCCAGAATATTCGTCTCTGGGGCGAGATGACCGCGTTGGAGAACGTCGTCGTCGGCACGGACGCCCGGCACCACACGTCGGTTCCCGGCGCGCTCGCCCGTTCACCCCGGCATCGCCGCGAAGAGCGCAGCGCCATCGAAAAATCCGTCGCGCTGCTGGAATTCGTCGGTATCGCCCATCGCGGCGAGGAGAAGGCCAAGAACCTGCCCTACGGGGACCGCCGCCGCCTGGAGATCGCCCGGGCGCTGGCCACCGAACCGAAACTACTGTGCCTCGATGAACCAGCGGCCGGATTCAACCCCAGCGAGAAGGCGGCACTCATCGAACTCATCCAGGACATCCGCGACGACGGCTATACGGTGCTGCTGATCGAGCACGACATGCGGGTCGTCATGGGGGTGGCCGACCGGATCGTCGTGCTGGAGTTCGGCCGCAAGATCGCCGACGGGCTACCCGCCGACATACGGGCAGACCCGGCAGTGATCGCCGCCTACCTGGGGGTGCCCGATGACCAACTCTGAGGCGCCGCTCCTGGAGGTGCGCGATGCCGTCGTCCACTACGACGGGATCGAAGCGCTGCATGGGGTTTCGCTGGCGGTGCGCCAGGGGGAGTTGGTGACCCTGCTGGGCTCCAACGGTGCCGGCAAGACCACGCTGATGCGCGCCATCTCCGGTCTGCTGCCGCTGTCGAGCGGCTCGGTGTGGTTCGACGGCCGCGACCTCAACCGGGTGAAACCCCACCAGCGGGCGATCGACGGCTTGGTGCAGGCACCGGAGGGCCGGGGTGTGTTCCCGGGGATGACGGTGATCGAGAACCTCGAGATGGGTTGTTACGGAAGGAAGTTCGCGTCCAAGGCGGCCCACGATGAACGGCTGGGTTGGGTGTTCGAGACTTTCCCGCGGCTGGCCGAGCGGCGTAAGCAGGTCGGTGGCACGCTGTCCGGGGGTGAGCAGCAGATGCTGGCGATCGGCCGGGCCCTGATGGCGCGGCCGCGGGTGCTGCTGCTCGACGAGCCGTCGATGGGGTTGGCCCCCATGATGATCTCGCAGATCTTCGGCATCATCTCCGAGATCAACGCCAGCGGAACGACCATCCTCCTGGTGGAGCAGAACGCCCGGCAGGCACTCAGCCGCTCCGATCGCGCCTACATCCTGGAGACCGGGACCGTCACCCACGCCGGGCCGGCGCGAGAGTTGTTGGTGGACGACAGTATTCGCGAGGCATATCTCGGCGTTTCCTGACCGTCGTCAGCCTTTCCAGGCGTCGCCCATCAGTTCGTTCGCAGGCCGTTGCGGATCCTCGAATTTCCGGGCCTGCTCCGAGCCGGTGACCGGCAGCCCGTCGCGATCGAGCAGGCCCAGTTGCACCAGCACCGAAGCCTGGTCCCAGTAGATCCGCTCACTGGCGATCTTGTCGCCCTCGAACTGCACCACCGCCACCATCGGGATCTCCACCTGGCGATGGGTGGGTGCAATCCCCGGCAGCATCCAGTCCATCTCGGTGTCGTGGGTGAACGAGAACAGGAATTCGTCGATGACCCTGCCGTTTCCGACGGTCCGGGTGAACGGGGTGAGAGCCGTGTCGGCCGGCATCTTCGGAATGAAGTGCTTGCCGTAGAACTCGACCATCTCCGCGGTGCCGCGGCCGCCGGTCATCGTCGGGATGTGGTTGACGTAGTTGTCCGGTGTCATGGTCGCGACGGTGGCCTCGGCGTCGCGGGTCAGGAACTCCAGATCGGTGTGGCGTTCCCACAGGCGGGCGAGTTCGTCGTCGGAGATGGCGTCGGTCATCGTGGTGCCTCTCGATGGATGGGTCTAGATGATTCGGAAGCGTTTGAGCCGAGAACTGGCGCCGGAGACGAGTTCGACGCGGGATTTCGGCACGTCGAGATAGTCGGCCAGCAGTCGTGCGACGGCGTCGGTGGCCTTGCCGTCGACGGCCCGCTCCCGGACGTAGATCGTCAGTGAACCGTCGTCGGCCGCCTCGACCAGCGGACCCTTGCTGCTGCCCGGCTTGACCCGAACCGCGATGACGTCCGCCATGATCAGCGGGCGACGACCACCGAGGACCCGTGGCCGAACAACCCCTGGTTGGCGGTGACCCCGACCGTCGCGCCCTCGACCTGACGACCGGTGGCCTGCCCGCGCAGCTGCCAGGTCAGTTCGCAGACCTGCGCGATGGCCTGGGCCGGGATCGCCTCGCCGAAGCAGGCCAGCCCGCCCGACGCGTTGACCGGAATGCGTCCGCCGACCGTGGTGGCCCCGGAACGCAACAACTGCTCGGCCTCACCCGTGGGGCACAACCCGAGGTGCTCGTACCAGTCGAGTTCCAGCGCGGTCGACAGGTCGTAGACCTCCGCCAGGCTCAGGTCTTCGGGTCCGATTCCCGCCTCGGCGTAGGCCACGTCGAGGATGTGGGTCTTGAAGACCCGATCCGGCGCGGGGACCACCGCGGTCGAGTCGGTGGCGATGTCGGGCAGTTCAGGCATCGACTGCGGGTAGTTGGGTGTCGCGCATGACACCGCGCGCACCGATGGCACGCCGGCTGTGGACCCCAGGTGCTTTTCGGTGAAGGCCTTGCTGGCGACGATCAGCGCGGCGGCGCCGTCGCTGGTGGCACAGATGTCCAGCAGTCGCAGCGGGTCGGAGACCACCGGGCTGGCCAGTACGTCCTCCACCGAACTCTCTTTGCGGTAGCGGGCATTCGGGTTCTCCAGACCGTGGCGCGAGTTCTTCACCTTCACCTGGGCGAAGTCCTCCAGCGTGGCGCCGTAGAGGTCCATCCGGCGCCGCGCCAGCAGCGCGAAGTAGACGGTGTTGGTGGCGCCGATCAGGTGGAAGCGCTGCCAGTCCGGGTCGTTGCGGCGCTCGCCGCCGACCGGGGCGAAGAACCCCTTCGGGGTGGTGTCGGCGCCGATCACCAACGCCACATCGCACAGGCCGGCCATGATCTGGGCGCGCGCCGACTGCAGCGCCTGGGAGCCCGACGCGCACGCGGCGTAGCTCGAGGACACCGGTATCCCGGTCCAGCCCAGCTTCTGGGCGAACGTCGCGCCGGCGACGAAGCCCGGATAGCCGTTGCGGATGGTGTCCGCGCCGGCCACCGACTGGATCTGCCGCCAGTCCAGGCCGGCGTCACGCAGCGCCGCGCGGGCCGCCACCACGCCGTACTCGGTGAAGTCGCGGCCCCACTTGCCCCACGGGTGCATGCCCGCTCCGAGGATGTACACCGGCTCGCTCACTGGGCCACCTTCCACGCGTAGACGGAACGCTCGACCCCGACGTCGTCCACGTAGAGCGGCATGGTGGTGAGTTCCATCGCCATCCCGACTTTCAGGTCGGCGGCCAGCGTGCCCTCGACGACCTTGCCGAGCACGATCAGTCCCTCGTCGGCGAGTTGCACCGCGGCGACGGCGAACGGTTCGAACGGATCGGCCTGCGGGTACGGCGGGGGTGGCTGGTACCGGTTCTCGGTGTAGCTCCACAGCGTGCCCCGCCGGGACATCGCGACCTGCTCGAGGTTGTCGGCGCTGCAGTCGGGGTTGGGGCAGTTGTTCTCCCGCGGCGGGAAGACGTAGGTGCCGCACTGCGGGCACTTGGCACCGACGAGGTGCGGCAACCCGGACTCATCAGCTGACCACCAGCCATCGACGGCAGGTAGTTCGGCCGGGGCATCTGGAGAAGCTGGCACGGGGCCAGACTACGCGACCTCCGCGTGCGAACTGAAACGTGTTCCAGTGTCGGTCGGCACTGCTCGCGGCGGCCTCACCTCAGTCATCCACTGACCATCACCCGGTCACCGGTCCCGGTGGAGGCCACCGCGACGTACTTCTCCTGGCCGGCGGCACCGCCCCACGCCACCGACCGCCAGTCGTTGTCCGCGGCGGAGTTTCGAATGGTCCAGGTGACGCCGTCCGGTGAGGTCATCACCCGGTCGCCGGTCCCACTGGAGGACAC